>JAEEZP010000308.1 GCA_016291915.1 Prevotella sp.
GGGATATAAGGAAATGATATTGATTTTCGGAGGCACCACAGAAGGACGGCGGGCTGTACAGGTTCTTGAAGAAGCTGGTAAGCCATTCTGGTATTCCACTCGTGGAAACGAGCAGGATATCCCTCTCGTCAACGGCATGCGTATCACCGGTGGTATGGATGTGTTGGCGATGAGACAGTTTGTTGCCGATCATGATATCCGACTGATCATCGATGCAGCACATCCTTTTGCCACTCTCCTGCATACCCATATCCTTCAGGCGGCTCATCACTGTCATCTTCCTGTCATCCGTTATGAAAGGCAGTATCCTCCCCATGATAAGGATATCTGTTGGTGTGACGATTACGATGATGCTATCCACCAATTAAAAGAACAAGGTATTTCACGGTTGTTGGCACTCACCGGTGTGCAGACGATAGAGAAGCTTCAAGGATATTGGAAGACAGCATCCGACACTGTGTGTTGGTTCAGGATACTGGATCGTGACCAATCCCGGGATATTGCCCAACGATACGGATTCCCTGCCGATCATCTGGTATATTATGAGAAAGAGGATACGCTCAGCCTTATCCAAAAACTCCAGCCACAAGCCATCCTCACGAAAGAGAGTGGTGTGAGTGGCGGTTATCAGGAGAAAGTTTCTGCGGCACGCCTGTCAAGGACCCGGCTTTTTGTGGTCAAACGCCCGGCCTATCCGCCGCTTTTACCCGGCCTGGCAGCCGTAGATGTTCATACAGTGAACGGACCTCATGGCTTGCGTCTGAAAGTACAACAACTGTTGCCCTCTTTCTACGAGTTACACACCGGACTCACCACAGGCACCTGTGCCACGGCAGCGGCGATAGGAGCATTGACACAGTCGGATACCGTCAATGTACGTATTCCCGACGGAGAAGATATCGAGGTGCCCATCGACCATATCGAAGGGAATACAGCCACGGTCATCAAACATGCCGGTGACGACCCAGATATCACCGACGGATTAGAGATACAGGCAACGATAACAATCACCGACGACCCTGAACAAAAAATCATGATCTGTGGGGGTGAGGGCGTCGGAAAGGTAACCCTCCCCGGATTAGGATTACCGATAGGAGGACCGGCTATCAACGAGACGCCGCAGAAGATGATCCGGGAAAACCTGTTGCCCTTACTGGGTAATCATCAGGGAGCGGTGGTAACCATCACCGTGCCCGCTGGCAGGGAGGTCGGTGAAAAGACATTCAATCCAAGGGTGGGTGTCATCGACGGCATCTCCATCGTGGGCACCAGTGGTATCGTCAAACCATTCTCCGCAGATGCCTGGATGAGCAGCATCCGCAAAGAGATGTCCGTAGGATTATCGGTGGTACGCAGCATGGATGAGTCACCACGGCCGGAGATCGTCATCAACAGCGGAGCCAAGAGTGAGCGTTTCATGCGTCAGCAGTTCCCTCATCTGCCGCTGCAAGCCTTCATCCACTATGGTAACTTCATCGGAGAGACTATTCACATGGCTCACGAACTGGGTGTTCACCACCTGGCTATGGGGGTGATGATCGGCAAAGCCGTCAAGCTGGCGGAGGGAAATCTCGACACCCACAGTCATAAGGTGACACTCAACAAAGCATTCCTTCTGCAGATAGCTCACGAGGCGGGTTGTGAAAAGGAAAACATTGAGAAGATCTCTCAACTCACCTTGGCCAGAGAACTGTGGACCATACTCTCAGAAACAGAGATGGATAAGTTGGCGACAGTTATCCTCCGCCATTGTCATGAGCACTGTGCCCCGCTGTTGCCTGAAGGAACACTCGACATTCTTTTAATCTCCGACGAGGGGAAAATCATTCATTTAGATAATCATCAATAACAGAATATATGCACATACACACGAATCGTTTATTACTCATCATGTTAACAGCGGCTTTATTTGTTGGATGTAAACAAGTGAAGACATCAACTGCCACAGACCATGCGACGGCAGAGGATACGGTAACCGTTGACATAAAGTATGCCGAAGGTTTCAAAGTGATGCAAAAGGAAGATTTCCGACTTCTCGAGATCACCGACCCTCAGCGTGACAATGAAGAAAAAGAAAAGATTTTTCGTTTTGCACTCATACCCCGAGGCACAAAACCGCAAGGGATTCCTGATGGTTATACCGTCATCGAGACACCTGTCAAAGGGGTTATCTGCATGACATCCCTACAACTGAGCGGATTCCTCAAACTGCAAGCCCTCGACCAGATCAAGGGTATTGCCTCTGCCAAACGGTTATTCGACAAAGAGTTGAAGGCTCGTCTTGATGAAGGGAAAATCCTGAAGATCGGCAAGGAAGGCAACTTCGATGACGAGATCGTATTAGCCAGCAATCCCGATGCTATCCTCGTATCACTCTCCAAACGCGGCGGTTTCGACAAGCTCGAAGACTCCGGCATCCCTCTCATTCCGTATATGGGTTATCAGGAGACATCGCCCTTAGCTCAGGCAGAGTGGATCAAGTTCGTGGGAATGCTCACCGGCAAGACGACAGAAGCCATCACCTTATTCAATGAGATAGAAGACAACTACCTCGCGGCCAAGGCTCTTGTCGCCGAGAAAACCACAGCCCAGCCTATCGCTTTCTATGGTAAGATGCATGGTGACAACTGGTATGCGATGGGTGGCGAGAGTTTTATCGCGAAGATTATCGCTGATGCCGGCGGTAAATATTTCATTGACGATGACCGCACCGGTGGGGTGAACCTCGATTTCGAACAGGTTTATGCCCAAGGTGAGCACTGTGACTATTGGGTACTCCAGAATAAAGGCAAGGATCGACAGACGTATGAGAACCTGTTGGCAGAAGACTCTCACTACGGTGATTTCCGGGCTTTCAAACAAAAGAAAGTGATCTGCTGCGATGTCAGTCATACGCCCGTCAACGAGTTATCACCCATGGAGCCTGACATCGTGTTAAAAGATTTCATCAAGGTATTCTACCCTGATGTGCTCACCGACTATACTCCGAAATATTACCAATTGATAAGATAACGGTATGCGAACATGGAAATTCCTCTTTATAGGCATCCTCATCGTGGTGTTCCTCATCCTGAACATCGCCATCGGTAGTATCGCCATCCCCTTGGAAGATACCTTCCGGATATTGTTTGGTGACACC
>JAEEZP010000029.1 GCA_016291915.1 Prevotella sp.
AGGATGAAGACAAGACCCTAAAGATCTTTGTCAACGGTCGGCGGTTTATTCCATTGGGAGGCAACTGAGGATTCAGTGAGAATCACCTGAACTACCGGGCAAGAGAGTATGATATCGCGGTGGGTTATCACCGTGACATGAACTTCACCATGATCAGAAACTGGGTGGGACAGACCGGTGATGAGGAGTTTTATGAGGCATGTGACCGACAGGGTATCATGGTTTGGCAGGATTTCTGGTTGGCAAATCCAGCCGACGGTCCTGATCCTGCTGATGAACAGATGTTCATGCGTAATGCGGATGATAATATCCTCCGTATCCGACAGCATCCCTGCATCGCCCTCTATTGTGGACGAAATGAGGGCTTTCCGCCGGCAACACTCAATGATCAACTGAAAAAGAGTGTGGCTCTGTTACATCCCGGTATGCTCTATATCCCCAGTTCTGCCGATGGGGGAGTAGGCGGTCATGGACCTTATTCGGCATTGACTCAGAAAGAGTATTTCTCCAAACCGATGGTGAAATTACATACAGAACGAGGGATGCCCAATGTGATGACATACGAAGGACTTTCGCGTACCTTACGTGAGGAACATCGCTGGCCGCAGAACAACATCTGGGGACAGCATGACTTTACCATGCAGGGGGCGCAGAAAGGATCGGATTTTAATAAGTTAGTAGAAAAGGCACTCGGACCATCTGCTGATGCTAAGGAGTTTACAGAAAAGGCACAGTGGATTAACTATAACGGATACCGTGCGATGTTCGAGTCAAACCATCTCACCCGTAGTGGACTGCTCATCTGGATGAGTCATCCTGCCTTCCCGAGTATGACGTGGCAGACATACGATTATTATTTCGAGCCCACCGCTGCGTATTTTGCTTGTAAGAAAGCCTGTGAACCACTGCATCTGCAATGGAATGCCGCTACAGACAGTATTCAGTTGGTCAACTTATATGTGGTGAACAATACAATGATGATAGCCACGGCAGAGATCCTCGATATGTATGGAAAACGGGTATGGAAGAAGACAATGAAGGTTGTTCCTGCCGTGGATTCTACCATGAACCTGTTCTCACTTCCTCAAAAGAATATGACGACGGATGTCTGTTTCCTCCGACTGACACTGACAGATAAACATGGTAAGAAGGTATCTGAGAATATGTATGTGATGGGAAAAGAAGAGAATAACTATCAGGCATTAACCCGATTACCACAAGCCACGATACAACAGACTGTACAGCGTGTGGGAGATACTTCCATGAGTGTTACGGTGAGAAATACTTCTAAAGTGCCGGCGCTGATGATCCGTCTGAACCTCAAAGGGAGTGATGGAGAGCAGATCCTGCCCGTACATTATTCGGATAACTACTTCCACCTGATGCCCGGAGAGGTGCGAAAGGTAAATGTTTCATGGAAAAAGGAAGATACGAGAGGAAAAGAGGTAAGCATGGATGTCAACATATTTCCTTATCCTGTCCAATAAAGTTTTTTAATAATTATTTGTGTGTTTCGATAATAAAATGTAATTTTGCGAGGCAAAAATAATGAAATACCTAACAAATATAATTATAAGAATATGAGATTAATCATTGAGAAAGACTATCAGAGGATGTCTGAGTGGGCCGCTGAGCATGTCATCGAGCGTATCAATGCAGCAAAGCCTACTCCCGAGAAACCTTTTGTTTTAGGATTGCCTACGGGATCCTCACCTGAAGGAATGTATGCCTGTTTGGTAAAAGCTTGTAAGGAAGGACGCGTCTCTTTCCAGAATGTCATCACTTTCAATATGGATGAGTATGTCGGTCTGCCCGAGGAGCATCCTGAGAGCTATCACTCTTTCATGGCACGCAACCTGTTTGATCATATCGACATTAAGAAAGAGAATGTCCACATCCTGAACGGTAATGCGGAAGATCTTGAGGCAGAGTGTGAGCACTATGAGCAGATGATTCTTGAGGCAGGTGGTGTCGATCTGTTTATCGGAGGCATCGGCCCCGATGGACATATCGCTTTCAATGAGCCATGTTCCAGTCTGAGTAGTCGTACCCGTCAGAAGACATTGACAACCGACACTATCATTGCCAACTGTCGTTTTTTCGACAATGATGTAAACAAAGTGCCGAAATCCGCTCTGACAGTAGGAGTAGGTACAGTCATGGATGCCAAAGAGGTGATGATCCTTGTAAACGGCCATCATAAGGCTCGTGCTTTGCAGGCTGCTGTTGAGGGTCCCGTGACACATTACTGGACAATCAGTGCCCTGCAGACACACCGTCATGGTATCATCGTTTGTGATGAGGCTGCCACAGATGAACTGAAAGTCGGTACTTATAAGTATTTCAAGGATATTGAAAAGAAATAGACAATGCGTTATACCTTAATATTTATACTGTTGTCCTTTGCCACACTGATGATGGCAAAGGACAATGTTGTTTTGTCCCCGAATGGACAACTCAAAACTATCGTGAAATGTGAAGATGGTAAGTTGAAATACGAGGTGTTGCTGAACGATAAACAGATCGTGAAGAATTCCGCCCTCGGACTGTACACCAACCTTACCGATTTTACACGACGGCTGCAGGTGACTGACATTGAGACAAGTACTGTAGAGAAAAAGGGGAAGATGTCGAGAACAAAACAGTCGGCCGTCAACTATCGTGCAAATACACTGACACTGACATGTCAGAATACCGACTCCATGGTAATGAAAGTGGAGTTTCAGGTATCTGACAATAACGTAGCCTTCCGTTATCTCATCCCCAAACAAAAACTGTCCAAGTGGAGAGAGAGTTTTTCAGGAACGGGATTATTCAAGCGGATGGTCATCACGGGTGAAGCGAGTGCGTTCCGTTTCCCTGACTATACCACAACCTTTATCTGTCCGCAGATCGGACCGGATACCGGTTGGGAAAACTCCAAACCGAGTTATGAGGAGGAGTATGTCGCAGATGCACCGATCAACAATGTTTCGAAATTCGGTAGGGGATATACCTTTCCGTGTCTCTTCCATGTAGGCGACTGCTGGGCATTGGTAAGTGAGACGGGTGTAGGAGGTAACTACTGCGGTAGTCATCTGTCAGACTATTCACCCGACAAGGGGTATCGTATCGCCTTTCCGGATGCAGGAGAGAACGGTGGTTTCGGATCTCCTTATGCATCCTTCTCTCTGCCGGGCGCTACTCCCTGGCGTACCATCACGGTGGGAGAGAGCCTGAAACCCATCGTGGAAACGACCATCGCCTATGACCTGGTAGAACCCTTGTATGAGCCATCCATCGATTATCGTCCGGGACGATATACCTGGAGTTGGTTGATCTGGCAGGATCCATCTGTCAATTACGATGATCAGGTTCGCTTTATCGATCTGGCCGCTGCCATGGGATATGAATACTGTCTGGTAGATGGTTGCTGGGATACACAGATTGGGCGTGACAGAATGGTGGATCTTTCTAAATATGCGCAGAGTAAAGGAGTCAGTCTGCTGCTGTGGTATAACTCCAACGGTATTGCCAATGATGCCCCGCAGACACCGCGTGACTGTATGAATACGGCAATTGCCCGTGAGAAGGAGATGCGTTGGCTGCAACAGATCGGGGTGAAAGGTATCAAAGTGGATTTCTTCGGTGGTGACAAGCAGGAGACGATGCGACTGTATGAGGATATTCTCAGTGATGCCAACCGTTACGGCATACAGGTCATCTTCCACGGTTGTACGTTGCCGCGTGGCTGGGAGAAGATGTATCCCAACTTCGTGGGCAGTGAGGCTGTCCTGGCATCAGAGAATGTCTATTTCTCTTCCTATCATGCTGACCGTGAGGGATTCCAACTGACTCTGCATCCTTTTATCCGTAATACGGTGGCAAGCATGGACTGGGGTGGTGTGATCATGAACCGCTATATGTCGAAGGATAATAAGAAACGTCATCCGCGAAAAACCTCCGATATCTTCGAGATGGCGTCAGGCATCACCAATCAGAGTAGTGTGAACTGTGTGGCGATACAACCGAACAACCTCACGGAAATGCCTGCTTTCGAATTGGATTTCTTAAGACAACTGCCTACTAGCTGGGATGAAACACGTTATCTTGATGGTTATCCCGGAAAGTATGTCATCATGGCTCGCAGACATGGGAACGACTGGTATGTAGCCGGACTGAACGGCACGGACCAGCCGATGACCGTCACACTGGATCTTTCCGCTCTTTTCTCTCCTGGTTCTGTTCAACAGTTGTATATCGACAAACCGAAAGTGAAAGACGAGATCGTTCCCTCTTCCGAGAAGAAAGAGATAAAACTCGATAAGAAGGGTTGTGTAAGGGTAACCCTGCAACCCATGGGTGGCGTGATCGTAAAGTGAAGAGTGAATTAGTTACGAATCGCATATTCTGACGTCTTCAAACATATAAATGTTTTGAAAATGAGAAAGATTCAATTATTATTAAGCGTTTTGCTCCTTCTCTGTGGAGTACAGACGATCGCTCAAGAGATGGTAAAGGTGGCTGTTCCTCAGAAACAGCAGGTGGGGCCTTCCGTAATGCCGAAGGAAATAGCTCCTATACAAGCTCCCTTTGAGATGAGACAACTGCAAAAACCTGTTTTCCCCAGCAGATCATTAAGTATCGTGAAGACGGGTGCCAAGCAGAAGGGCATGTCGACAAAAGCGATCCAAAAGGCTATCGACCAGATTAACAAACAGGGTGGGGGAACAGTGATTATTCCGGATGGAGAATGGAAAACCGGTCGTATCATCCTGAAGAGTAATGTCAATCTCCGACTGGAGAAAAATGCGGTCTTAAGTTTCAGTGGTCAGGTGAAGGATTATCTGCCGGTTGTGCTCACCCGTAATGAAGGGGTGGAGCTGTATTCTTTAGGATCCATGGTCTATGCCAAAGATGCGGAGAATATTGCCATTACCGGTGAGGGAACCTTGAACGGACCGGGTCGTGGCTGTGAGATAGACACCTTGGAGAAGAATGGCAGTTTCTTAGATAAAGAGATGTGGCAGGTGCCTTTGAAAGATCGTATCTACGATGGTCAGAAAGGAAGACTCTTTTATCGTCCTACATTCGTTGGCTTCGTTCATTGCAAGAATATCATGGTTGAGGGTATCACCATGAAGAACACCATCTTCTGGAATATCGTGCCGGAATACTGCGACGGTGTCATTGTACGTGGTGTGACCATCGACAGCTACCGTACTCCCCGTGGTGATGCGATGGATATGTCCTCGACGAAAAACGTGCTGATAGAGTATTGTTGGGTGAACACTACCGATGATGCGTACACACTGAAAGCCGGTCGTGGAAAGGATGGCTTGCGCGTGGGAATACCCACCGAGAATGTGGTGATCCGTCATTGCTATGCTACCCATAGTGCCGGTGGTGTGGCGATAGGTACTGAGGTGGCCGGTGGCGTACGTAATGTCTATGCTCACGACTGTGTCTTCGAGGGTTGTTCGAACGGTACTTATGTGAAGACACGCCGTACTCGTGGCGGTGGCAGTGAGAATGTCTATTTCGACCGTATTCGTCTCATCGACTGCAAGACGGCTTTCCTGTGGAATATGTTGGGTAACAGAGCATGGATGGGACCGTTGGGTGACCGCTATCCTAAAGTGGAGATTCCAGCAGAGTCACCTTGTTACAAGAACATGTTCTTCAAGAACTTCATCGTAGAGAACTGTGTTACACTCCTGAAAGTTATCGGAACACCGGAACATCCTGTGGAAAACGTGTCGATAGAGAATGTGGATGCTAAATGTCAGAATCTCTTCCAACTGCAGGACCTGAAGAATTTCCGACTGAAGAACTGGCGTGTGCAGGCAGAACAATGCAACTATACTTCCTCGGGTGCAGAGTCTATCTCGCTTGAGAATGTAGAGGTAAATCCTATCAGATCTGAAGAAAGAAAGAGATAATTTTTGGAGCCTGGCTGTTGCCGGGCTCTTTTTTTATCTTTATTTATTACTGTCATTTTTTTTTGACTCCCCCAAAATATTTTAAGGATATTGTTTGTTTTTCAAAATTTATTTATAAATTTGCTGCAATATATAAACAATAAATCTTTTTTACCTATAAATCATTCATTCACGCCTATGTATGATATGTTTTCGAATCAAGTGCTGACCGCTCTGCATCGCTACAGAGACGTGAAATTCAGTCCTCCGTATTTTATATGATTTTTAGGCCTAACTCTTTTGTTTAGGCGACAGTGTTTCCTTAGTTAATATAAAATACCTTTAAACTACAATTTATGGAAGAACAAAAAATGCCAACCATTCAAGAAGTCTTTTCTTGGATGAGAAAATTATATGATGAGAGTTACTCCGGACTGACAAAGACGGAGAAGGATGAGCAGCACATGTACGGTACGATGGTAACCACACCCAGTGATAAAAAGTTTATCGTACGTATGCTCGACGAGACCAGTCAGGTGCGTGACACGCAGAAACTGGCAAGACGTGTAAAAGATCTGATTGATCAGTATGGTATCCCACATTTCTTGAACACGACTGATCATGCCTTGTTCTGGATGTATCAGAAGTTTGCCTATCTGCCCTTGTTCAACTGGGTTGCTGTGCCCATCATCAAGTGGCGCCTCCGTCGTGATACCAGTCGTGTGATCATCAATGCGGCACGTCCTAACCTTACCAATCACCTGGCTACCCGATTCAAAGAGGATATCGGACAGAACGTGAACCTCCTGGGTGAGGTGGTGCTCGGCAATGGTGAGGCAGACAAACGTTACTACTCTTATCTGGAGGCCCTCAAAGAACCGGATATCAACTATATCTCTGTTAAGATCTCCGGTATCTATGCACAGACACATGCGTTGAACTACAAGGAGTGTTATCCTGAGTTGATCCGCCGTATGTCGGAGTTGTATCAGGCTGCCATTGACAATCCATATACCACTCCAGAGGGAGTAACCCGTCCAAAGTTCATCAACCTCGATATGGAGGAGTATAAGGATGCTCATCTTACCATGAAACTCTTTAAGGATGTCCTCTCCTTGCCTCAGTTCAAGAATTATGAGGCAGGTATCGTGGTACAGGCTTACCTGCCTGATGCATGGGGATTCCAGTCAGAGTTGCTGGAGTTTGCTCATAAGCGTGTGGCAGAGGGCGGCTCGCCTATCAAGATGCGTATTGTGAAAGGATGTAACCTCGATATGGAGAATATCGTCAGCGACTTACGCGGATGGCCCAATCCTGTCCGTTCGAACAAGACAGAGGTGGATGCAAACTATCTGCATATCATCGAGCGTGGCCTGAAGCCAGAGAATGCAAAGGTGCTGCATATCGGTATGGCTTCCCACAACCTGTTCACCATCTCTTACGCTTATCTGTTGACACAACAGTACCAGACACCGAAAGACTGCTTCTGTTTCGAGATGCTCGAGGGTATGGCAAACCATGTATGGCGTGCGCAGAAGAAGTTGGGTAACCATGTGATCCTCTATACTCCGGTGGTAAAGAAGGAGCATTTCTTAAATGCTATCTCTTACCTTGTTCGTCGTATGGATGAGAATACCGCTCCCGATAACTTCCTGACACACTCATTCTCGCTGAAGCCCGACACAAAGGAGTGGAAAGAACTGGAGCAGCAGTTTATCGATGCTTATAACATGAAGGATAACATCACTCATACACCTACCCGTACACAAGATCGTAATAAGCCTTATGAGGGTCAGGAACCACAGGATGAGATGATCAATGAACCGGATACCGACTTCGACCGTTTCTGCAATCAGGAGTGGGTGGAGAAGATCTTCGCTAAGTGGAAGAGCAACGGACAACTCACAGGTGAGAAATCAGCTTGGGGTGATTGGAAACCAGGTGATGTGCTGCCTACACAGATAGGAGCAGCACTTGTCTATAATGATGATAAGGTGAAGTACTTCGACCGCTCTCAGGATGGTGATGTGTTGGTATGTGAGATGTCACGTGCTGACAAGGAACAGACAGAGAAGATCCTGAAGATTGCTGAGGAGGATGCTGGCGGATGGCGTAACACTTCCATTGAGGAGCGCCACCGGATCATGTACAAGGCAGCAAATATCCTCGGACAGATGCGCGGCGATTTGAATGGTTCGATGTGTGCCATTACGGGTAAGACCATTGAGGAAGCTGATGTGGAGGTATCTGAGGGTATCGACTACTGCCGCTTCTATACCACCACCATGAAGAAGTTTGCTGCCCTCGATGATATCGAGATGAAGGCAAAGGGTACCGTACTGGTACTCTCACCGTGGAACTTCCCATGTGCTATTCCTTGCGGTGGCGTTGTAGCTGCTTTGGCATCGGGTAACACCTGTATCTTAAAACCTGCTACCGTAGCAGCTCCTGTGGCATGGCTCTTTGCCAAGGCCTTCTGGGAGGCTGGTGTGCCAAAAGAGGCTTTGCAGGTGGTGATCACCAACCGTGAGGCTACCCCGCTGCTTACTTCTTCACCTGTTGTTAAGCATATCATCCTTACCGGAGGTACTGAGACGGCTCAGAGCATTGCTCATGCGAACCCACGCAAGCCGCTGTCTGCTGAGACCGGTGGTAAGAATGTGATGATTCTCTCTGCTAAGGGTGACCGCGATCATGCTATTATGAATGCTTGTCGTTCTGCCTTCGGTAATGCCGGACAGAAGTGCTCCGCTTGCTCACTCTTACTCGTTGAGCGCTCGGTATACAGCAATCCCGAGTTCTTCGAGAAACTTACCGACTGTGCTTCATCACTCAAGGTGGGCGGTGTATGGAATGCCGGTAACATCGTTGGTCCGATGATCACTAATAAGAACGATAAACTGGAGCAGGCATTCAAGTTGGAGCCGGGCGAGCGTTGGCTCATCGCTCCTGAGTTTGTTGATGAGAAGAAATACATCTTGAAACCAACGATAAAGGTGGATGTGAAACCAGAGTCGTTCACGTTCCGCACGGAGTTGTTCGCTCCGCTGTTGGCAGTTGCTCCCTATGACACACTCGAGCAGGCTGTTGAATTGGTTAATGGCCTCGACTATGGACTGACCAGTGGTCTGCAGTCACTCGATGAGCAGGAGCAGCGTTACTGGAAGAACCATATCCAGGCTGGTAACCTGTATATCAACCGTGGTATTACGGGTGCTGTGGTGAATCGTCAACCGTTCGGCGGTATGAAACTGAGTGCGTTCGGTCCCGGACTGAAAGCCGGTGGCCCGAACTACTGTGCACAGTTTATGACGATTACTGATCGTGAGGGTACAACGACTGATTATAAGAAGTCGTATGCCGACTGGTATGAGAAGGAGTTTAAACACGCACGTAATATCCAGCCGAAGATCCGTGGTGAGCAGAATGTGTTCCGTTATCTGCCATTGAGCAATATGGTATTCCGTCTGTTTGGTGATGAGACACTTGAGCAGGTTCAGATGGTTCAGTTGGCAGCCAAGACAGTAGGTACACCACTAACAATCTCTGCCGATGCTGATCACCCACTGGTAAAACAGTTGGAGAATGTGAAGACCGAGGGTATCACTGCTTTCTGCAACTCGATGAAGAACTATGAGCGTGTGAGAACCATCTCAAAGAATGTTCCTGATGAAGTGTTCCAGGCAGCTGCTTTCTGTGATAAGTATATTGCCCAGGCAGCACCTGTGCATAACGGACGTATTGAGTTGGCTCATTATATCAAGGAGCAGTCAATATCCAATGAGTATCATCGTTATGGATCTCAGATTGAGGTTCCTGTGATTGAGGATTAGTCACTTTTATGAATAGAAAAAGTCACCACTGCCATGTGTAGTGGTGACTTTTGTTTATAGTGTTTGTGACTACTTTAATTGCGGAATACCAAACCATCGCCGAAACTGTCAACAATGATAGGTTTCTCCTTATCAATATGTCCGCTTAACAGTTTCTTACTCAGTTCGTTGAGTAACAGTTTCTGAATAGCCCGTTTAACCGGTCGTGCTCCGAATGTAGGATCGTATCCCTCATCAGCAATGTAGTCAATGGCTGATGGCGTAACATCCAGTTGTACATCCTGCTCCTGAAGCATCGTCTTGACTCGTTCAATCTGCAGGCCAACCACTTGGGCAATCTCTTCTTTTGACAGGTTCTTGAAGGTGATAATCTCATCGATACGATTCAGGAACTCCGGTCGCATGATATGGTTCAGAGCCTCACGACTGGCGTTGGATGTCATGATGATGATGGTATTCTTAAAGTCAGCCACCCTTCCCTTATTGTCAGTCAGACGACCGTCATCCAACACCTGTAACAGGATATTGAAAACATCGGGGTGTGCCTTCTCTATCTCATCGAAGAGTACCACACTGTATGGCTTTCTTCGTACAGCCTCAGTCAACTGTCCACCCTCATCATATCCTACATATCCCGGAGGAGCACCTATCAGTCGGGTCACACTGAATTTCTCCTGATACTCACTCATGTCGATACGTGTCATCATACTCTCGTCATTGAAGAGGTAGTCGGCTAATGTCTTGGCCAACTCTGTCTTACCGACACCCGTCGTACCCAAGAAGATAAAGGAGGCAATCGGTCGCTTGGGATCCTGCAGCCCGGCCCTGCTACGGCGTACGGCATCACTGACAGCCGTGATAGCCTCGTCTTGTCCTACCACCCGCTTGTGGAGCACATCCTCGAGTTGCAGCAGTTTGTCTCTTTCACTCTGCATCATCTTCGAGACAGGAATGCCCGTCCACTTGCTTACCACTTCGGCGATATCATCAGCGGTAACCTCCTCACGTACCATGGCATTGTCACCTCTGGCATCGGTGAGTTGTTGCTGTATCCGTTTGATGTCATCCTCCAACTGGCGCAGTTTACTGTATCTGATCTCTGCCACACGCTCGTAATTACCTTCGCGTTCAGCACGCTCAGCCTCAAACTTCATCTGTTCGATCTGCTGTTTATCCTGTTGGATCTGGTTGACGAGATTTTTCTCACCTTCCCATTTTGCGCGGAACTCATTTTCTTTCTCACGAAGGTTGGCAATCTCTTTGTCCAGCTGAGCAATCTTCTCTTGATCATCCTCACGGCGGATAGCCTCGCGCTCGATCTCCAGTTGCTTGAGTTGTCTTGATAAGTCATCCAACTCTTCCGGAACACTGTCACGCTCCATCCTCAGTTTGGCAGCTGCCTCATCCATCAGGTCGATGGCTTTATCCGGTAAGAAACGGTCGGAGATATATCGTTCTGAGAGTCTGACGGCAGCAATACATGCGTCATCCTGGATCCTTACCTTGTGATGATTCTCGTAGCGTTCCTTCAACCCTCTGAGGATAGAGATGGCTGACAACTCATCCGGTTCATCCACCATCACGGTCTGGAAACGACGCTCTAACGCTTTGTCTTTCTCAAAATACTTCTGGTATTCATTCAGTGTGGTGGCTCCGATACTCCTCAGTTCTCCACGAGCCAATGCCGGTTTGAGGATATTGGCAGCATCCATGGCACCCTCGCCAGCTCCTGCACCCACCAGCGTATGTATCTCATCGATAAAGAGAATGATTCTTCCGTCAGAGTCGGTTACCTCCTTGATGACGCTCTTCAGTCGTTCCTCAAACTCACCTTTATACTTGGCACCTGCAATCAAAGCACCCATGTCCAGTGAGTACAGTTCCTTATCCTTAAGATTCTCTGGCACGTCACCACGGACAATACGTTGTGCCAGTCCTTCTACGATGGCTGTCTTACCGGTTCCCGGTTCACCGATCAAGATAGGGTTGTTCTTCGTACGACGTGACAGGATCTGCAGCAGTCGTCGTATCTCATCATCACGGCCGATGACCGGATCCAGTTTACCGCAACGGGCATCTTCTACCAGGTTCTTGGCGTATTTGTTCAGGCTCTGGTAATTGTCTTCTGCCGACTGGCTCTTCACCTGTTGTCCCCTACGCAGTTCCTGGATGGCTTTCTCGGCATCCTTATAGCTGATACCACTGTCTTTCAGTATCCTGCTGGCTGTACTGTTCACATCCAACAAAGCCAAGAGGATAGCCTCGACAGCCACGAACTCATCTCCCATTTTCTTGGAGATATCCACGGCTTTCAGCAAAACATTGTTGGAGTCGGATGAGAGATAAGGGTTGCCGCCGCTTACACGCGGTAGATGAGCGATATCCGACTGGATCATCTGTTCGATATGAGAGATGTTCACGCCTGTTTTCTGAAAGATATATCCCACCACATCTCTTGCTTTTGTGATGAGTCCATTTAATAAATGTACAGGTTCAATACTCTGTTGCCCTGCACGTTGCGCACTGTTGACTGCCTCCTGGACGGTCTCCTGTGCTTTAATAGTAAAATTCTCTAATGTCATAATTATTTCTCCTTTCTTTTTCAACTGTAAGTTCAAACAATATGCCTGATGGTGAATATCTGTCAGAATGTCAGTTTTGTGTACTGTTTGTCATATAATGAATGATGCTGAAGATAAAAAAGTCGGTTGATTATTTTGTTAAATCAAAATGAATGTATATATTTGCAACCGATTTGGTAAATACCTTAATAATATAATAATTATAATTACGATGATAGATGAATTAGTGTTGAATGCCAACCCAGTGGTGGCATATCTTCAGAAACCATCAAAAGATTTTACTAAAAAAGACATTATTGATTTCATTGTAAATAATGAGATCAAAATGGTGAATTTTATGTATCCCGGCGGAGACGGTAAGTTGAAGACACTGAACTTCGTGATTACCAACCTGCAGTATCTGGATACGATCCTTACCTGTGGTGAGCGTGTTGACGGTTCGAGCCTGTTCTCTTTTATCGAGGCAGGAAGCAGTGATCTGTATGTCATGCCGCGTTATTGTACAGCTTTCGTTGATCCCTTTGCCGAAATACCTACCTTGTGTATGTTGTGCTCCTTCTTCGATAAAGACGGTAATCCGTTGGCCAGTGCACCGGAGCATACCCTATCGAAGGCTTGCAAGGCATTCCGTGAGGTTACGGGTATGGAGTTTCAGGCCATGGGTGAGTTGGAGTATTACGTGATCGATGAGGATATGAATGTCTTCCCTGCTATCGACCAGCATGGCTATCATGAGTCTGCGCCATATGCAAAGACGAATGCTTTCCGTCAGCAGTGCATGCATTATATCGCACAGACCGGCGGACAGATTAAATACGGCCATTCCGAGGTAGGTAATTTCAGTCAGGACGGTCTGGTTTATGAACAGAATGAGATAGAGTTCCTACCTGTCAATGCAGAGGATGCTGCCGATCAGTTGATGTTGGCAAAATGGGTGATTCGTAATCTGGCTTATGAGATGAACCTCAATGTAACGTTCTCTCCGAAGATCACGATTGGAAAAGCCGGTAGTGGCTTGCATATCCACATGCGTATGCTCAAAGATGGAAAGAACCAGATGCTCGATCATGGAAAATTGAGTGACGATGCCCGTAGGATGATTGCCGGTATGATGGATCTGGCTCCGAGCATTACCGCTTTCGGTAATAAGAACCCGATGAGTTATTTCCGTCTTGTTCCTCATCAGGAAGCACCAACGAATGTCTGTTGGGGTGACCGTAACCGTTCTGTGCTTGTACGTGTTCCGTTAGGGTGGAGTAGTGGTGTGGACATGTGTCATGCTGCCAATCCTTTGGAGGAAAGTCGTGATGTTGATACCACAATCAAGCAGACGGTGGAGATGCGTTCTCCCGATGGCAGTGCTGATCTGTATCAGTTGTTGGCCGGCTTGTGTGTTGCCTGCCGTCATGGTTTTGAGATGGCCAATGCTTTGGAAATAGCAGAGCGTACTTATGTGAACGTGAATATCCATGATGCTTCCAATGCTGATAAGCTGGCTGAGTTGGCTCAGTTGCCCGACAGTTGTGTGGCTTCTGCCGCTTGTCTGGAACAGCAGCGTAAGGTTTATGAAGAATATGGCGTGTTCAGTCCTTCGATGATTGATGGAATCATTGCTCAGTTACGTGCTTTCAACGACGTTTCTTTGCGTGAGGAGATCAGTGACCAACCGGAGAAAATCAAACAGCTGGTGGAGACTTATTTCCACTGCGGATAATCCTATAAGAGAGAGTGATTATTGTTTGCGGGTATTCCTCAAAGAGAGATGAGGAGTATCCGCTCTTTTTATTCGTGGCTGTTTTGGTTAAAGAAAAATAATTTTTTCAGCTATTATTAGGAAATAAGACGTGTTCTTTGTAATTTTATAGAATTTTACAAAATAGCATTATGTTAAGCAGAATAAGAAAGATTATAGCAGCATTCGTATTTATCCTGATTACGTTGCTGTTTCTTGATGTTACCGGTACTTTGCATCATTGGTTGGGTTGGTTGGCCAAGATCCAGTTTCTGCCCGCATTACTGGCAATGAATGTCGTGGTGGTGGTATTGCTGTTACTACTGACATTGATCTTTGGCCGTATCTACTGCAGTGTCATCTGTCCGTTGGGCATCATGCAAGATGTGATTTCATGGATTCATGACAAACGGAAGAAGAACCGTTTCTCTTTCTCGAAAGAAAAGAAATGGCTGCGTTATTCCATGCTTGTCATCTTTGTGGTTGTCTTGATTGCAGGTGTCCATTCTCTGGTGGCCCTGCTAGCACCTTACAGCAGCTATGGCAGGATTGTTACCAATTTGCTGAAACCGATCTACGAAGGTGGAAACAATGTGCTTGCTTCCATCGCTGAGCATTTCAACAGTTATGCTTTCTACCAGGTGGATGTGTGGATTAAGAGTTTGCCTACCTTTATCATTGCTGCTCTTACTTTCGTCATCCTGTTCGTGTTGGCATGGAGAAACGGCAGAACCTATTGTAACACCATCTGTCCGGTGGGTACCTTCCTGAGTTTCTTTGCCCGTTTCTCATGGTTGAAGATCAGTTTTGATGAGGATAAGTGTAAGAACTGTGGTAAGTGTTCCCGTAACTGTAAGGCTGCCTGCATCGACTATAAGAATCATCAGGTGGATTACAGCCGTTGTGTGGTTTGTGGAAACTGCTTGCAGCAATGTAATTTCGTTGCCCTCCACTATGTGCATCCGAAGAAGGTGAAGAAATCTTCTGCAAAGGAGGAAGCACCTGTGGATAATGCCCGTCGTAA
>JAEEZP010000030.1 GCA_016291915.1 Prevotella sp.
GTGCACCAGTTACCCACCAAATTTCTAAATCCTTAAATGCTGTCATAATTGTTTATTTATTTTAGGTTATTGTCATTTTTTAAAGGGGAGTTAAAGGGGAGTTAAAGGGAAGTTAAAGGGACAATAGTCCTGTTGCTGCGCAACAAATTGATAATTGATAATTGATAATTGACAATTGACAATTTATTATTTTTCACTCTTCACTCTAAACCCTTACCCCTTCTTCTGTCCGTAATAGGCGTTGGGGCCATGCTTACGACTGAAGTGTTTCTCGATGAGCAGTGGGTTCATCGTGGTCTCCGGGTTTACACAGTAAGAGACGAAAGCCATCTTGGCCACCTGCTCCATCACCACCGCATTATATACGGCATTGTCGGCATCCTTACCCCATGAGAAAGGACCGTGGTTCTTCACCAGCACGCCGGGGGTGTGAACAGGGTTGATATTCCCTTTCTTGATACGGTCGACGATCACCACACCGGTGTTATGCTCATAGGCATCCATCTGGTCGGCTGTCATATCATCGGTGCACGGTATCTCATCATGGAAATAGTCAGCGTGTGTAGTGCCGATGTTGGGAATGTCTTTTCCTGCCTGTGCCCATGCTGTGGCATAGGTGGAGTGGGTATGTACGATACCGCCGATCTCGGGGAAGGCCCTATAGAGCACGAGGTGTGTGGGGGTGTCTGACGAAGGGTTGAGATCGCCTTCCACCACCTTTCCTGTCTGGAGGTCAACGACCACCATATCTTCAGCTTTCATCTTGTCATAGCTGACGCCCGACGGCTTGATAACTACTAAACCACGCTCTCTGTCGATGGCAGAAACATTTCCCCATGTAAAGATCACCAGGTTGTGCTTTACCAAATCGAGGTTTGCCTGGAATACTTTTTCTTTTAATTCTTCTAACATATAGTTTTTATCTTAAAGACGGACGCCCTCATACCTATTATTATTAAAGCGGTATAGGGCAGCTCCACGTTTTGATGTTATTTTATCAATCATCTCTGTCTTCTCTACCAAGTCAATACTCATGATACGCTTACGGAAATTCCGCTTGTCGATGCTCTCACCGAGTATTGCCTCGTAGACGTGTTGCAGTTGGGTTAAGGTGAAATAATCGGGTAACAGACTATTGGTGATAGGCTCTGTCTTAATGCTCTTGCGCAACAGTGATATGGCCTTAAGGACCATCTGCTGGTGATCGGAGTACAGTGGTGGGAGATGATCGAGATCCACCCATTCCGCGGCGTGCTCCTCATATAGCTGATGATCATAGTCGCTGATCTTGATCAGTGCGCAATAGGCAATGGAGACGACACGCTCACCGGGGTCACGGTCGACAGCCCCAAAAGCACCCACCTGGCGCATATACAGATTCTTGAGTCCTGTCAACTCATATAAGACACGGTGAGCGGCTTCGTCGACACTCTCATGCATGCCGACAAAGCCACCGTATAATGACCATTCACCTCTTCCTGGATCCATCTGACGCTTACCCAGCATCAACTTGAGTTTGTCGTTGTCAAACCCGAAGATGATACAGTCGACTGCAACATACGCCTTGGGGGTTCCAGAATAATAGGTTGTCATCTCTTACCAGAAATAGATGTAGAATGCGATAGTGAGACCCAGGATCACGCAGGTGTGGAACACATCCCACTTATTCCAAGATGCACGGGAAGCAGCTTTCTGCTCCGGGGTAGCTGTTCCGAAGACCAGTCCTTCGATCTTCTTGGGATCGGGTGCCTTGGTACAGAGACTGACGATGATCACCACCAGGAGACATACCACAAGCATACATCCGCAGAAGAACAACCAGTTGAAATCATAGAACACACTCTTGAACCATGTCTGTGCGGCATCGGGGGTGTTACTGTAGTACACCTTTGCACCCAGACGGGTAAGACCGATGATCAGACCGGAGAGGAGACCCCACATACCACCTTTCGCAGAGGCACGTTTCCAGCAGATACCCAGGAGGAATGTTGCGGCGATACCCGGGGCGAGCACGCTCTGCACATCCTGCAGATAGGAATAGAGCACATCACCGACACTACGCATGATAGGAATCCAGAGGATACCTAAGATCACGATGATCACGGTAGCTGCCTGGCCGATACGCACGAGGGCTTTCTCAGAGGTCTTTGGACGCAGACGTTTGTAGAAGTCGATGGTGAAGAGCATAGCTGAAGAGTTGAACAGCGATGCCAGAGAACTCATCAATGCTGCGAGGATACCGCAGACCACAAGACCCTTCACACCGGCGGGCAACAGTTTGGCCACGAGGGTGGGGAAGGCTGCGTCGGAATTCGGATTGCCATTGGCGAGCATCGGGAGGAATCCCTCACCACCTGCACCGATATATTTCTGGTGGATAGCGAAAGCGATCATACCGGGGATGAGGAAGAGGAATACGGGCAACAGCTTCAGATAAGCACCGAAAATCGTACCACGGCGAGCCTCACGCTCATCTTTTCCGGAGAGCACACGCTGAACGATATACTGGTCGGTACACCAATACCAGAAACCGATGATGGCGGAGCCTAACAATGCACCCAGCCATGGATACTGCGGGTCGCTATTGGAACGCATCAGGTGAATCATGGTACCCTGAGCACCTTCATAGTTCGGTGTAACATTACACAATTCCAACATCTGATTCCAACCACCTAACTCCTTCAATCCGAGAGCCAGGATGATCAGAGAACCCAACAGCAGGATAGGGGTCTGGAGCACAGAGGTGTAGAGCACACTCTTCATACCACCGAAGATGGTGTAGATAGCGGTGATAACAACCAGTCCGATAGCTGCGATCCAGAAGAAATCGATACCCCACAGTTCCTTGATGCCGAAGACCTGCTGGAAGACCAAACCACCGGCATATACCGTCACGGCAACCTTCGTGAGCACATAACTGATCAGTGAGATCGTGGAAAGAATCGTACGGCTTTGCGAATTATAACGTCTTTCCAGGAATTCCGGCATGGTAAACACCATACTACGTGAATAGAAGGGAACGAAGACCCAACCGAGGAGCAGGATCATCCATCCTTGCATCTCCCAGTGTGCCATTGCCATACCACTGGCAGCACCTGTTCCTGCAAGTCCGATAAGGTGTTCTGATCCGATGTTCGATGCAAAGAGTGATGCACCGATAGCTATCCATGTTGCGTCACGACCACCGAGGAAATAGTCGGCGGAGTCATTGTTTTTCTGAGATACCACCCAGAGTACGATGCCAACGAGCGCACATACGAAGACGCCGATGACGATCCAGTCTAAAATTGCCATATTACTTTTTAAATATTGTTATGATAATAAAATGATTTGTTTCAGATTATTTGGCCACACTGAACTTATAGAGACAGTGAGAATAGTATTTCTCGCCCGGTGACAGATAGGCTGAAGGCCATCCTTTCTTATTGGGAGAGTCAGGATATTTCTGTGTCTCCAGACAGATACCGGCTCTCTTCTGATAGGTGATGCCTTTCTTTCCCTTCAGGGTGCCATCGAGGAAGTTACCGGTATATACCTGAACACCCGGCTCGTTGGTATATACATCCATCTTGATACCTGTGACGGGTGAGTAGAGGGTGCAAGAAACTAACTTATCATTACCCTTGCCGTTGGCATAGGAAGCGAGACACCAGTTGTGGTCGAAGCCGTTAGCGTTCTTGATCGGCTTATAGTCAAAGTTATTCACATTCTTACCAACCTCAGTCAGTTCGAGGAAATCCATCGGTGTTCCCTTTACCCATACGGTATCACCTGTTGTCATATAGGTGGCATCAGATGGGGTGTAGATATAAGCGTTGAGCTGCAGGAGATGGTTCTCGATATTGACGTTGGGATCACCGTTGAGGTTGAAATAAGAGTGGTTTGTCATATTGATAACCGTCTTCTTGTCGGTAGTTGCTGTATAGGCGATGTCGAGACCATTGTCGTTGGTAACGGTATAGGTAACGGTGGCTACCACATTGCCGGGGAAGTTATTGTCACCATCGGGACTCTTGAGGGTCAGCTGCAACATGTTTTCTGATGGCTGGTTAGCTTCGTAAACCTGATATTGCCAACCGGAAGGACCGCCGTGGAGACAGTGACCGAAGTTGTTCTTAGGCAGTTGGATGGTCTGGCCATCAATGTTGAGCTTACCGTCTTTGATTCTGTTGGCATAACGGCCGATGGCTGCTCCGAAGTCGCTGGGGCTGTTTACGGTGTCTGCATACTGACGGATATTATCGAAGCCGAGGACAACATCCTGTGGGTTCCCGTCTTTGTCGGGCACTAACAGAGAAACTACACGACCGCCGAAGTTGGTGATACATACCTCCATGCCATTGGCATTCTTCAGCGTGTACAGCTGTATGGGTTTCTCATTGATAACAGTGTCGAAAGCTGCTGGGTCAAGGCCAGACATGGTGAGCTTAGGACCATTTGAACACGAAGAACACAGAATGGCTGCCATTCCGAGTCCTGCTAATAATACAGATAATTTTTTCATGATTGTAGAATGATAATAATTTACCTCAAAAATACCACTATTTTTATTATCTTGTATGATTATTAAGCATATTTTATAAATTAATAACATGTTAAGTGTACTATTTACACTTTTTAATAACAATCGATTTAATTAAAACAAAAAAGGATATTCCTCAAGGAATATCCTTATTGTTATTAAGACTCGTGATTTCTTAATCTCTTAATCTCTTAATCTCGAAATCTTGCGATCTCTTAATCACGTGATCTCGTGATAACGGCTTAAGATGGCATTTAGCAAATCTTACGAGAACCGTCACCGATCACGACATCGATAACCTTTGGCTCCTTACCGTATTTAGCGAAATACTTTGTTTTAGCATCGGCAATGAAAGCATCATACAACTCGTCTTTCACCAAGTTGATCGTACATCCACCGAAGCCACCACCCATGATTCGACTTCCTGTAACACCATTTGCCTTAGCGATATCATTCAGGAAATCAAGCTCTTCGCAAGAAACCTCGTAATCTTTACTTAAA
>JAEEZP010000031.1 GCA_016291915.1 Prevotella sp.
ACAAAACTCATTAATCGCTCTGAAAGACAGTTTCTCAAAAAAACAGTTGAGAGAGGATGTTCGGGGTAAGCAAGAACGTTATCAGATGGAGCAGCATCATAGAAAAATAGAGAAGAGCATTTATCGTATTGTCGTGGGACTGTTATTGTTGTTGGTTTGTTCCCTTATCGTTATTTTCTTCTTGAAGAGACGGCATTCCATTCAGCAGGCTCAACTGAATGAAGACCAGTTACTGCTTTCACAATATCTTGAGAGATTGAAAGTTCTGGAGGAAAATGCTGAGAAAAATAAACGAGAAATACTACTGCTGAATAATAAAATCTTAGAACTGGAAAACAAAAGAGGGGCTATGCTGGCAACAGGTAGGAATCTCTATGAAGATATTAAGAATGGGGCAACCAACTGGAATTGGAATGGAAATGATTATACTTGTTTCATGGCTTATTATAAGGTTTTGGATTATGAATTCGTTACGCATCTGGAGAATGACTATTATAATCTTAAACCACGATATATGTTTTTAGAAACGCTGTATCACATGCAACTTCCCACGGGCGAGATTGCACGTATCATGGGTGTTGAAGAACGTACGATAGACAGTTACATGAGTCGTAACAGAAAACACAGAAAGAAGAATACGACAAACGATTAATGAACAAAGATCATGCATGAAAAATAATAGACAGGTTTTTGCCTACAGGCAGAAAGTCTTCAGCCTACTGCCGTAAGATCTTCTGCTTACTGCCGCAAGGCCTTCTGCCTGTAGCCGTGTTCCTGAAAACCCCATACATTATACCTTAAATACTAAGCACTGAAACCTTAAGCACTAAGTATCGGTACCTGAAAAGCCCCTCGCTGTCATTATTCATCATCCTCCTGTTTGTCCTTTTTCTTCTTTTTCTTCGTTACCTTTTCAGAATCCTCAGAGGCATTGTCACCTTTCTCGAGTGCTTCACGTAACATCTCTTTATCGAAGGTGATAACCTTGCCGAGGAGTCCTACTGACAGGAGTTTCTTCTCACCATTCATGTTAATGTGAGTCGTGTTGAACAGGTAGTAGTTATCCACCTTCAACTTCATATCGATGGCAGCACTGGCAGCTGAGCGTACCACACCCTTACCGATGTCGGTGAGGATATTCTTTCCAAAGCCACGCTCATCCGACTCCTCATCAATATATTCCGTCACAGCCTTCATCATCGCCTTCTTATGGGCCTTCTTGTCGGGACAGGTAAGTACCATAAATATAGCCAATGCAACAATTAAAATCAATACTAATAGTTTTTTCATCTTTTCTTTGTTTTAATATATTATTCGAATGATGGTTCCCAACGATGCTTATCCATGTCAACCCTGCCGTTTGCTTTGAACGTTACCCCTTCTCTCTCCAGCAACTCCCGTTGTTGTGCCCATCCGGGTGCTGTCCGACCGACAGCGTTTACCACCCGGTGACAGGGCACTTGTTCGGCGCCTGGCGTGTAATGAAGTGTTCTTCCAACCATCCTTGCATGATCGGGCCACCCTGTCAGTAAGGCGATATAGCCATAGGTGGTGACCTTACCACGTGGTATCTGGGCAACGATGTTCAGGACATCCTCACGAAACTGTCTGGCTTCTTCTGGACGTATCCTCATCTTGTCGGGAATTATTTACTATTTTAACTGCTTACCGTCAGCAAAAGCTTTGCCGACTGTCTTGCCTAATTGAATATATGTATGGTGAACGGGGTCGTAAGTGATGATATCCATGCGCTCCACATCTGGTTGACCGTCTTCTGCCAAATACTTCTCGTCGCACAGAATATTGACAATCTCTGCCACCAGATAATAACCAGTTTCCGACTCATCGATCTTTTCCTTCACTTTACACTCCAGGGTTATGGGTAACTCTTGGAATAGAGGAGCATTTACTGAAGGTGCTTTCTCTATTGTCCATTGTGTACGCTCCATCTTGTCAGGTGTATTACGACCACTCACAATGCCTACATAATCAGCGGCTACGAGCGTCTCTGTGGTGGCAAAAGCAACAGTCAACTCACTGTTGACAGAAAGGTTGTCAGTGGTTTGATGAGAACCTAATGATATCATGATCTCATGCATGTCCCACTGTCCACCCCATGCGGCATTCATTGCATTCGCTTTTCCTTCCTTGTCGTATGTGCCGATAATCAGCACTGGTTGTGGGAGCACCCACGGTTTTGATCCAAAACTCTTCATATTGTTATCGTAAAAATAAGTATTATTGCTGCAAAGATACGATTAAGCGAGAGAAATTGTATCTTCGACGAAGTTAAAAAATAGTAATATTATATTCTCTCATAAAGGCTATAAGAAAAGTATTTTGCTGAAAAATTTGTTTCTCTTTTTTTCTTTTCGTATCTTTGCCTCTTGTGGCGAAGATACTTTATCTCGGCATAAAAAAGAAATACTTTTCTTTTGTTCTGCTCTCGGCTTTTTGTATCTTTGTATGACTAATTCAAACAGTATATTGACAATGAATATTTTACATTATCTCAAAAAATCCTTCCTCGTAGTACTCTTACTTGGTGTAATAACTCCCATATCGGCACAACGACAGTTTGAGTTGCCTAACTCGCCTGATGGAAAGTCGAAAATCTATGTCTATCTCCCCAATGCAATGACAGCAACGGGGAAAGCCGTGGTATGCTGTCCTGGCGGAGGATATCAGGGATTGAGCATGCAAAACGAAGGAACCAACTGGGTGCCTTATTTTATGGATAGAGGAATAGCATTTATTATACTGAAATACCGTATGCCGGAGGGTGATCCGCAGATTCCACTTGCCGATGCACTGACGGCTATCAAGACCGTGC
>JAEEZP010000032.1 GCA_016291915.1 Prevotella sp.
CATTCTGCTGGCGTACCCACAGATACTGGATGTATGCCGGTGTGATACTGCCGTTCTCAATACGGATGGCTTCGGCAGCACCTTTCGCACGCTCGATCTCAGCCTGCGCATTCAGTTTCTCTGCTTCGAGGTTAGCCTTTGCCTCCTCAATCTTAATACGACGGTTTTGTTCTGCCTTGGCAAACTCAGCCTTACCGGCCTGCTCCTGCTGCCAGACGTTGTACTTGGGAATGAGATACATACAACCACCGATGATGACTAAGATAGCAAAGATGCCTGCAATGATGGATGCAGTGACTGATTTCAAATTTGTCTGATTGTTCATAATTATTTGTCTTTATTGGTTAAATATGATTTCAAAAACGATTAATCAAGATGCAAAGATATAATTTCTATCTCAACACTGCTTTCACATTTGTCACCATACCGCTGTGTTTCTCGTCAGGTTCTGTCAACTTTGACGTCAGTGTGATGTTGCCGCCTTTATCTTTTGTAGAGAACGCCCCGGTATAGGTTACGATACTTTTCTGGTAAAGTGTTGCCTCCACAAATACCCGATAGGTTCCTTTCTGCACAGCTTTTCCTTGTTGATCGGTGAAATCCCAAGTGAAAGATTGTTTCCCGTTGGCTTGTGGAGTGGCTCCTGTGAAAGCATCCAACTGTATATCGGTGAGATCGTTGGCCTTAGCTGCTTTTACCCAGTTGGGCACACAGTTCGGACGTTTGATGTATCCACGCATGGGTTGTTCATTGCCACGTACTCGTCCTTTCGTGGTGTATGAGGTAACAAAGAGTGTTTTTACCACCTCGCCTTTCGCATTTTCAATCCATACGGCATACTGATTAGAGCCAGGACCAGCCTGACGCTGGTAGTCAAACGATACCTCGAGGGAACGAGCCTTTACTGCCTTTGTTTTTTTACTTTGGGTGACGGCCGGAAGACATACCAGCACAGCAGCGAATAACGCAACAATAATCTTCTTCATAACAGATATCTCTTTAAACGGTTATTAATGCCCAAATATAATGAGAATTCAACAATAACAGGCAGAAAACAACTAATTTTTAAAGTTTTTTCTATATTGCTTCACCCTTATCCGGCTACCTTTCTTCTGGATAAGAATGACTCTTGTTTCTGTGATAATTATATACTTTTCGTGATTCTTGCCAGATAGTCGTAATGCGGTCCCTCAGCAACTATTTCCGCATGATAGCCATTCTCTGCTGCAACCTTTTTCAGTAGGTCGGCATCGATATACAACCAGGGAAATGGTTCGCCGATGGTGTCTTTATACTGCATCTGGAAATGCTGCTCTCCGTAATATGCCATGTCGGGCATGTCATCTTCAAAGACATAACCGATATCAGAAGAATCACAGAGTACCTGTCCGCCCGGCGCCAGAATCTTATCGAGCAGCCGGAAGAACGCGGGCATACGGTCTAATGTCCCTACAATGCCGATACCGTTCATCAGCATGAGGATGGTATCATACTCTTCTGTAACCGTGAAAAAGTCTTGTTCAAGCACTTTCCTGATACCTCGTTGTCGCATGGTATCAACAGACAGGGGGGAGATATCAATGGCTGTCACATCGAGTCCTCGCTCTTGGAGCACCAGTGAGTGACAACCGGCAGCTGCCCCCACATCCAGCACCCTGCCTTCAGACAAATCCAGTGCCATCCGCTCTATCTCAGGCATGTCCTCATAACTGCGGAAGAGTGTTGTCAGCGGTATCTCATCCTCCTCAAACATGGGAGAGAACACCCTGAGACGACTGGTTTTCTTATGGTTGAAATAATCAGCAACAGCCCTGCCCATGGGATCTTTCTTGTCATCCATCCTGTCAGCACCTTTCAATAACTTACTGATCAGCACATGATCGGCAGGCAACCAGTCAACACTTTCCAGTTCTCCTTGCTGCAGCCACTTAGCTGCCTCATGCTCCTTTAACTCCAGATGCCCACTCTTTACACGACACCAATAGCAGTGCATTGTCAGATGAAAGGCGGGGTAATCCCATTCCACAGTATCAATAAGGTGCTCAATGACTATCTGTGTATTCAGTTCCTCCAGGATCTCGCGTTGCAAGGCTTCCTCAGGAGATTCCCCGGACTCTATCTTCCCACCGGGAAACTCCCAATAATCTTTCCATTCGCCGTATCCCCGTTGAGTGGCGAAGACACGTCCCTCTTCATCATGGATAATCGCCGCAACCACTTCTATCTGCTTCATACTTTTTCAAATAACTTTTCTTGTCTCCACGATTTACTAAGCCGGTATGTCACATGATCAGGCTATCCATCAGATAAACGATGGTACAGCAGATGGCCGCCACGGGGAATAGTCCCATTCCTCGCCAGGCTGCAATGATACCGGTGACGAGTGCTACGATGCCTGATATGGGCGACATGGTGGTCTGGATCATACTGGGGAAGGTCATGACGGCTAATGTGACGTAGGGCACATAATAGAGGAAACTGCGCAGGAAACGGTTGTTGATCTGTCCTTTGATCAACAGCATGGGCACCACCCGAATCAGGTTTGTGGTGATGATGGCCAACAAGATACAGATAATGATGCTATGCTTGTCCATGATCCTCCTCCATTTGAATAGGTTTCAACCAGGCGGCAACCGCCGAAATCACGATGGTGAGCACAATGGTTCTCGTGCCGCTGCTCCAGTTGGAGACCAAAGGAGCCACACTGCAGACTCCGCTCAACACAAAACTGGCAATGATGGTATAGAGCACATAACGGTCTTTATGTGCAGGAGGCATGATCACGGCAATGAACATGCCATAAAGGGCTACGCTCAGGGCTGCTATGATGTTGGTAGGTAACAAGCCACCGGCCACGATGCCTGCAGCGCATCCCGCCCCCCATAGTAAACCGGAAAAGAGCGCCGCAGTGTAGGTGTAGGCAGG
>JAEEZP010000033.1 GCA_016291915.1 Prevotella sp.
CACTTCCTTACCGGCAGCCTTAGCAGCCTGCAAAGAGTCAGAGAGATGTTTTGTCTGCTGGTTAAACTTCTCCATGCTTTCCTTATACTCTTCCCAACATTTGCGTGTTACACGATAGGCACTCTCCTTCGCCTCGATACGTGTGGCTATCGACTCCGAGAGTTTGCGCGCCAAGATGTGTTGTCCGGCAAACTTCGAGATATAGATCACGGCATTGACGAACAAAGGTTTAGCTTCTTCTGTCATATCCATCGGCGCTGCGGCAAAGCCCCAGTGGAAGAACGAGCCATGGCGACCTAATGACATGGCATCGATCGACTTACTACTCAGTCCGCCAGAGATCCACTCTGCCTCAGGAGAGTCTTCGAAGCCCCAAGGGCGGCTCACCATGCCGATGAGAAAACCATTATCAGTCATGTACCCCTTGGTGTTGACACGCCACATCTTGGTTGTTTCCGGCAGCGTCTCCCCCACCATGGGAGCGAACTGCATGGCACCCTCTGGTGTGGGGCGATCCACCAATGTCATCTTCACTTTATATGGGCCTTTGAAGATGGGATGGTTAGTACGCATACCAAACGCCCACTGATCCAGACACTTACAATACCAATCGGTCTTCAGTCCTATTCTCCTGCCTACATTCTCACCCAACTCTGCCATGGTAAGCACCGGTCGGTCAAAGTCATCGGGAAAATACTTTGCATCGATAATCTTTACGACTCGCTGACCTTCTTTGATCTCACGGCGAGGTTCTATGGGCTTTGGCCGACCGTCCATGATCGTCACGTCATAGTCATACGACATCTTATAATTATAGTTATCAGCCATCACCACCTTCACCGTGGTAAAGTATTGGTTGAGGAACTGCTCGAAAGAAGCCATGCGCTCCTTCATGCTGCGCTCGTTCTCCGCTTTGTCGTAGTCGGCAGCAAACGTCTCGATGTTGGAGTGCCCACCTACGTAGAGCACCCGAAGCTTGGTTTTCTTCACGGCACCCATCACGGTGAGACTTGCCATCAAGAATACACTTAGCAAAAAGTTCTTTTTCATACAATCAAGCTATATATTCTAAAAGAATTAATTCTCAAGATAGTTCTGAGTCAGATTAGGATTACTGTTCACCACATTTGTCGGGAACGGGAAGATCCACAAGGGTGAGTTAGGACTCAAGGTAAAGCGCTGCCCCTGTCCGAAGTCACGCACCAGTGTCTGTTCCCAACCTGTTATCTGATTCCATCGCTTATAGTTGATAAAGCCATAGATGGTGAAGACCTCCTCGGCCCTTGCCGTCTGCTTATAACGTGCTATCGCCTCTGCCTCATCCGTAACGGCACCTTTCAACGGTTGATAGAGATCAGCTTTAATACGGTTCTCACGCACCTTATCCACATATTCCATCGCGGCATTAACATTGTGATTATGCAACTCTGCCTCTGCCACTACCAGATACATCTGAGAGGTACGGATACCGTACTCATTCCAGTAAGAATTCAAGTCGTAGCTTATCTGCCAGTTCAGACCGGTCATCGATGGTCCTACAGGCATCAGGTAGTCGTACATCATATCCGCGACAGATAGTCTGTCGTGAAACACATGACCAGTCTCCATGGCATCCCATATTTCTGGATTATAGCTATTAAAGAGGTCAGTACTATAAGAGGGGAAATAAAGATCCTCTACACAAGGTTTATTACCACGGTTGATGACAGGATAGCTTCCTCCCAGGAAATAACCTGTTGTAACACCAGTAAGACTCTCATCCCAGTAATTAGCGATGGTGCCATATAACTCAATAGAACGCTTAGCGGCAGCCTCTGCCTCATTCCACTGTTGCATATTCTGATGGATGAGTGCTTTTACGGCATAAGCTCCAGCCTGTCCGATGCGCATGGCATTGGCTCCTCTGGCTATCAGCGCATTCATAGCTATGGCCTCATCGATGTCTTTCAACATCAGGTCATAGCACTCTTGCAGGGTCTTCTTTTCCTGAGGCACTTGGATATCGACATCCTCTGTCATGTAGATAATACCGGGTTTGCTACCATTGGCCGCACTATATCCCTTACAGTATTTATTAACGAGAAGGAAATGATAGTAAGCACGCAGCGCCAGAGCCTCAGCCTTCAGTTGTGCTTTCACATTATCTGCTCCTTCTGCCTCATCAATACGTGAAAGGATAGGGTTACAGACACGTCCGATCATCCCATAGTATCCCGCATATTGTCCATCACTATTACTGAGTTCAGCCATACGGTCTTGCATACTCTCATCCCATGTCCAGATGATGGTGGATCTGGTTTTGTTGGGTTGTGCCAGTGTTGTAAAGATATTATCATAGGCATAGATAATATCACCACTCATCAGTCGCATGTCTGTACCACTTGATGACACGCCACTTCCATAGCCCTGATCGGTGTTGAGTAACATCTCCAACTGATCAGTCGTTGTCAGCAGGTTCTTTCCCTTCGGTTGAAGGTCGGTAAAGTCGGAACAACCAGTGGCAGCTATGATAAGTGCCAGTCCTGCAACGGTTGAATATATCTTATTTCTTTTCATTGTTAGTCGTGATTAAAAGTTCACATTAAGTCCGAAAATAAAACTGCTGGGTGTTCTCAAGCCAAGTGTCTCAGGATCGACATTGACTTTATTGGCAGTCCACAGTGCTTTAGGATTATCTATCTGGAAACGGATACCCAGTCGATTCATACCTAAATGGCGGATCCACTCATTAGGCAGATCATATCCGAGAACGATATTCCTGATTTTCAAGAAAGAGGCGTTATAGACCGAGCGGTCAACAAACCTCGTTTCGGAACCGATAGCGGTAGAGGCATAGCGTCCTACACCAGGTATATCTGAGTCGGGATTTGTCTCAGCATCCCACGCATCCAGGAAGTAGCTGGCCACGGGGTTATATGAGAAGGTGAATGTCTCGTTGAATGGAATGGCGCGCATCTTATGACCACCATAATAAGCCATTAGGATACTCAGTGAGAAGCCCTTCCATCGGAAGCTGTTGTCCATACCCATGACAACCTTCGGTTCACTCTGTCCGCTATATACCAGCACACTGGTACTTCTGCCAGAAGGAGCGGTGGTAGTGGTTGGTGTACCATCTTCACCGGGTTCGATATAATAGAGGGTCATACCCTCGATACCTGCCTCACCGCTGATGCCCGCAAACTGATACGACCACAGCGCACTGGTAGGATAGCCTGTCTTATAAGGATTATCTATTAACTGCCATGCAGTAAGTGCCGGATTCACCACGTCGGTAACTTTGTTCTTATTATAGGCAAAGGTAAAGTTCGTGGTCCATGCAAAGGCTTCACGCGAAGGAGCACGGAACCAGTCGTATGTCAATGAGAGTTCCACACCATTATTCTTCATGGAGGCAGTGTTCACCACCATAGAGGTAAATCCTGATGTCGGGTCTATCTGGCGCTGGGCAAAGATATCCTTACCCACCTTATTATAATAGTCGAGCGCACCACGCAGACGATTGCCAAAGAATGAGAAGTCGACACCGATATTGGTCGTAATGCTCTTCTCCCAACGAAGGTTCGGGTTGGCCGGACTCTCAATCTTTCCGTAAGGGAGATTATTGATATTGTTAACATCCGACGATGTAGCGGTCATATAACTGGTAGCACCCTGGTAGATATTACCCGTCACACCATAGCTGAAACGCAGTTTCAGGAAGTCCACCCACTTAGCATCCTTCATGAAGGCCTCGTTATGGATGAGCCAACCAGCACCGACAGACCACAGCGGTCTGCCACGATATTTGGTATTCAAGCCATAGATATCGGCATAGTCCTTACGGAATGATCCGAAGATATTATAACGGTCATCGTAGGTATAGGTAGCGTTGGCATAGCCGGAGCCATAACGGTGAAGAGTCTCTATTACGGGCTGCAGACTACCATCGATATAAGGATCCCATGCAAACTGTCCTGCCGGGTAAGAGCCATACGCACTAATTCCTGCCTGATAGTATGGACTGTTTTCCATCTTACTCAATATATCGAAATTCACCGATTGGGTACTGCTGCTCTGCAACTGATCATCATAGCCGAGCATCAGGGTGTTTGAACCCCATGTCTTGGTTTCACGAAACTCTAATCCAGCCAAGGCAACGATAGAGTGCTTACCAAAGGTGTTTGAGTAATTAACCTGTCCACGCCATGTCCAATATTGTCCGTCGGTATTGGTATCTCTGCGCAAGCCACCACTCTTCGGTGTGTTATAGATCAGTTGTCCATTCTGATAATCCACATAAGCGTTGCGGATGACACGGGCCACATGACTCTGTGGATTGGCATACCAACTGACATTCTGATGGTCGGTCTCATAGATAAACTGTGTCTCTACGGTAAGACCTTTGATAATCTTAAACAGCAGGTCACCATGATAGCGCATGTGCTGGCGCTTGGTAAGCTGGGTATTGTCATAGTAACGATCTGTGATATAAGATCCTAATTCATCAAGCCCCTCCGGAGCATAATCCCAATAGGAGTTACCATCCATCCAACCATACATCTTTTTCATCTTGCCATCACTGTCGTAGAGTGATTCATAGGCAGGGAAGTACCATGGACTGTCATTCTGGATACTATAGTCATAACCCATACTCTGTTGACGGTTGAAGATACCATTTACAGTAAAGCGGGCAGTAAGCCATTTAGCCACATCGTAACTTCCCTTATAGCTTACATTGAAGTTCTTTGTTCCCGCATTGATAATACCGTCGTTATCATGCGAGAAGTTAAGTGTCAGATTGCTTTGGAACTTCTCACTGCTGCTGCGCAAGGAGAGGTTGTACTGCTGCATTACCTGCTGCTTATACACAGCATCAGCAAATTCCTTCGCAAAGTTATTCTTCTTCAGGCGTTCTATTTCCTGATTAAACTGACTCTCGCTCCAGTTTCCTAAAGCTTTCTGGTAAAAAGCCCAGCTCAGAGGTGACACCTTCCCGCCCAGACTGATGGCTGAAGCAGTCTGCTCTATAGGACCCTGCTGTCTGAATCTGTCATCTTCGGGATCATGTGTGAAAAAGAACCAGTCATAATACTTGGATTCCACCTCTACCTGTTCTTCCGCATTCATATAGAAATTATCATGATAGTCGACGTTCTTTTTCTCCCAGCTCGTCAAGTTTGCTGAGAAGTCGATATCTATCTTACCCTTTCTCTTGGCATTCTTTGTGGTGATAATGATGATACCGTTAGAGGCACGTGCACCATAGATAGCCGTTGCTGCGGCGTCTTTCAGTACGTTGATGCTCTCGATATCATAAGGGTTTATATCTGAAATCTTTGTTTCCACAGGAACACCGTCGATAACGATCAGAGGAGATGTCTCTGCATAAAGAGAACTGGTACCACGGATCTTCATCTCACCGCCGTAGGTGGAAAGACCTGCCACACGACCTTCCAGGTTGCTGACGATATTAGAGGTATAACGATCATCCAGTTTCTCTGCTGTAATGGTAGTTACAGCACCTGTCATCTTCGGTTTGGAGATATCCTGATAACCCGTTACGATCACCTCATCGATCACAGCGCTGCTACTCATCGTCACATCCTGATTCATATGACTGTTGCCTTGTCGCAGATGCACGATGGCATTGTCCATACCCACGAATGAGTATTTCAGGTCACACGCATTAGCAGGTACCTTCAACGTGTAGAAACCATTCACATCAGTGATGGTGCACACCTTAGAGTCGTCGATACAGATACTGACGCCAGGAAGGGGTTCGCCAGTATCATCCTTCACCACGCCACTCACCGTACGGGTGCGTGCACCGGAGAGCTTACGTGTCACGGTAACGATGTTACCCTCCACATCGTAGGTGCAGTTGATGCTGTTCATCACCTCGTTGAGCACTTGTCTCACCGGACGGTTTTGAGCTTTTACGGTCACTTTCGGGAAGGTCTTTGCCAGTTCTGCACTGTAGATAAAGTTCAATCCCGTCTGTTTCTTCACTTCCGCAAAGAACTGCTTCACGGTCACTTGCGTCATGTCAAGTGTCACGGTCTTATCCTTCACCGACTGCGCTGCCACGTTGAGTGTCAGCATCGTCATCAGCAGGATAACGACCATTCGCTTCGTTGCTTTGATTCTTTTCATTCTCTTTTTGTTTATGTTAGTAAAAAAGTATATTATAGACTCTTTATTTTATCGTGATTTTTGAGAATCCACTCTGTATATTCACTTCGTCGCTTTGTTTGATTATAATGCTATTATTAGCGGATTACAAATCCTTATACTATATGTTGGCGGATAACATATCCGCCAGAGCGGGTGATACCCTTTTCAACTGCATGGGATAGTTGGAAAAAGCACAACCCTATCAATATAATTATGGACTTTTTCGAATTCATATGCTTTACTTTTTTATTCGTTGAAATGTTAAGTTTGGTTGTGGTCCATAGGCTGGATAAACCGATATGTCTTCCAGCCACATCTTGTCATCGTAGAATTTGCATATAAAATAATAAGAATTATTAAAGCAAAGTGTGTAAATGCCCTCTACATCTCTCGCTTTAAATGTATAGTCTGTCTTAAAGACTTCTTTCTGTTCACTCTGAGACTGAATCATCTCGATTATTACCTCCTTTTCGTTTGTAAAAGTAAGAGTAGCCCGCATATCGGTTTTTGTATAGTTTTTTTCTATCAGTTTCCACTTGCCGAGAACTGCCTTATATGGATCTTTATCGGGTTCTTCATCTTTTTCACACCC
>JAEEZP010000034.1 GCA_016291915.1 Prevotella sp.
AAGTAATTGAAACTTTTAGGTAACATTATATGGTTAATATTCGGTGGCATTGAAACTGCCATCGAATATTTTTTGGCAGGCTTGGCCATGATGGTAACGATTATCGGAATACCTTTCGGGTTGCAGGCTATCAAATTGGGTGTACTCTCTTTGTGGCCATTCGGTTCTGTCATTGTGAATAAAGAGAATGGTCACGGTTGTCTGAACCTCTTTATGAATGTGTTGTGGTTTTTCTTAGGTGGTGTTTGGATATGGCTCACACATATCCTTTTCGGTGTGCTGCTCTATATCACCATTATTGGAATACCTTTCGGCAAGCAACATTTCAAGATGGCGAAGATCGCTTTATCACCGTTCGGTAAAGATATCATAGATCAGAAATAAATAAGGGGAGCATTTTTAGTTGCTCCCCTATTTATTTACTCATGCACCTCATCATTATTTCTTGAGAATAACATTCACATTTTCTTTCTTGATGTTCTTGCAGTTATAAAACTCTGCCTCATTGTCAGCATAGATCGTCACATTCTTCAATGAGATACCGTCAATAGGCATTTCGGGTAAGCCATTGAACATCATGGCACGGCCGGCACCCTGACATGTAACGTTCTGGATATCTATCTTGCGGAAACATGGCGTCGTCTCATCAACAGGCTTGGCTTCAATGTTATTTACCTTCTCACCGCTTTCCAACACCTCAATAACCGACTTACCTCCATAATACAGATTAAAGGTAATGGCATCAGCAACAATATTGGTCATCGAGATATCACGGATAAAGATATTCTCTACCACACCGCCACGGCCACGACGACTCTTAAAGCGCAAGCCCACATCAGTACCCATAAACTGGCAGTTCTTCACCAGGATATTCTTCACGCCGCCACTCATCTCACTACCAACGACAAAGCCGCCATGACCGGCAAAGACCGTACAACCGTCAACGATCACGTTCTCACAGGGACGTGCCCGTTTACGACCTTGCTCATCCTTACCACTCTTGATGCATATACCATCATCACCGGCATCAAACTTGGAATTGATAATCAATGCGTTCTTACAGGATTCCAGATCAAGACCGTCACCATTCTGTGCATAACTGGGGTTCTTTGCCAGCACATCTTCGATAATCACATTCTCACACATCAGCGGATGGATGTTCCATGCACCGGAGTTTTGGAAAATGATTCCCTGTAACAAGACATTCTTACATCCCACCAGACTGATCATCACCGGACGGACGAAACGACGGATCTTAGCCAGTTCCTCCTGTGAAGGATTAGGCTTGGACAAAATTTCTCTTGCATGTTGCTCACCATAGAGATAACTCTCTGAAGGATACCAAAGTCTGTTTTCCTTGATGACACCACCAGTTGCAGTGAACTTCTTCCATTGCCCCTCGGTGACCTTTTCTTTCTTTAATGGGCGCCAGTACTGACCGTTACCATCGATCACACCCTGACCGGTAATCGACACGTTGACAAGATTCTTACCATAGATTGGGGAATGAGCACGATATGCTTCCCATCCCTCATAATAAGTCTTGATGACCGGATATAGGGTCTCATCATCGCTGAACAAGATGATAGCACCACTTTTAAGATGTAAATCGAGATTACTTACAAGATCCAGCGGACCGGTAAGCCAGACACCTTCGGGAACAACAAGTCGTCCACCACCTTTCTGGGTCAATGCCTTCATCGCTTTATGAAAAGCATCCGTACAGAGAGTCCTGCCATCGCCTACAGCCCCGAAATCCTTCAGGTTCACCGTATTATTCGGGATGACTGGTGCGCCAAACGCTTCCATCTTAAATGGAAGGTTCTTAAAGTACTTGGCGTACTTGTTCTCTTGTGCGTTGGAACTTGCCACCACGCATAAGAAACTAATGAATAAAACCAGTTTTCTCATATTGATGAATTAATAGATTGTAGCTTGTTACAAAAAAACCCCTGCTGCTAATGCGAGACAGGGGCTAATGAAAGGAGGAGTGGTACCTCCAGGAATCGAACCGGGGACACACGGATTTTCAGTCCGATGCTCTACCAACTGAGCTAAGGCACCATTTTTCTTTTGCGATTGCAAAGGTACAAAAAAAGTCAGAAGTGAAAAGGGTAATAGGCTAAAATATTTCTTTTGTTAACATTCTTTAGGACTTTAAGCCCTTTCTTTGAAGAAAAACCTCTTTACAAAGAGATACAATCTTCTTCACTCCTCACTTTTTAAAGGGTTCCACCCCTGTGCCTTTATGTCAAACTCCTTATCATCCCTGCTGACAAGGATATGACCAAGTTCTTTTCGGGTAATATGCCCGATAATCTTGATATCCTCCAAACCATTCACTTTCTCATAGTCACCGATGGGAACCGTGAACAACAGTTCATAGTCTTCACCGCCGTTCATGGCACAGGTAGTGACATTCATATTCAGCTCCTCCGCCATCACGGCTGTCTGATAATCAATAGGAAGATTCTTTTCGTACACCCTGCAGCCCACTCCACTCTGTTCACAGATATGCAACAACTCAGAACTCAGTCCGTCAGAAATGTCCATCATCGCCGTTGGCTGAATACCCTCATTTCGTAAGCGCATGATAATATCACCGCGTGCTTCCGGCTTCAACTGCCGCTGCAAGAGGTATTCCTTTCCGGCAAAATCCGGCTCAAACGACTCGAGTGATGCCAGATGACTACGCAACTGTATGAGTTGGTCATCGGAAGCACCTGCCGCCTTAGCATCACGGATTTTCTTACGTGTCTCCTCCAGTTGTTGGTAATACACCATCTTCTCACGTTCCAGCAGACGTAGTCCCATATAGGCAGCACCCAGATCACCCGATACACAGATCAGGTCAGTATCCTGCGCACCTGAGCGGTAAACGATTTCTTCTTTTGCTGCCTCACCGATACAGGTAATGCTGATAGCCATCCCGGTGAAGGAAGAGGTAGTATCACCCCCTACAATATCCACCTGCCACTTGTCGCAAGCTCGATGGAGTCCTTGGTAGAATTGCTCCATATCCTCCACCGTAAAACGTTTTCCGATGGCAACGCTGACGAGCATCTGTCGGGGTATGCCATTCATGGCAAAGATATCAGAAATGTTCACCATCGCTGACTTATAGCCCAGGTGCTCCATGTCGATATAGGTGAGGTCGAAGTGCACGCCCTCCATCAGCATGTCAGTAGTTACCAGCACCTCTTTATCGGGGTAAGAGAGTACCGCACAGTCGTCTCCTACCCCTTTCTGTGATGATTCATTTTTCAGTTGGATCTGTCCGGTCAGTCGTTTGATCAAACCGAACTCACCAAGTTTTGCTATTTCCATAATTGAGTTCTTTTGCTATAAGAATACACCTTATTATATTATAAGGTGGCTCTCTTCAGCAGTTCTTTCACGATAAATGTCATGATGGGCTGTGCCTTTCCTGCAGCTTTCTGCACCTCCTCATGCGATACCTCCACAGGAACATCGAAACCTCCCAAGTCGGTTATTACACTGATACCGAAGACCCTGATACCACAATGATGTGCTACGATCACCTCAGGCACTGTACTCATACCGACACAATCAGCACCACATTTACGATAGTAACGGTATTCAGCTGGTGTTTCGAAGGTAGGACCCTGCACACCCATATATACACCGTGCTGCAACTTGATATTATTCTCAGCAGCTATCTCGTCGGCAATCTTGATAAACTCAGGATCGTATGTCTCATGCATATCCGGGAAACGAGGACCTGTCGGGAAGTTTGGTCCACGTAACGGATGCTCGGGGAAGTTGTTGATATGGTC
>JAEEZP010000035.1 GCA_016291915.1 Prevotella sp.
CTTCCTACGAGGATCAGATTGCTGGTTGGGATTCTCCAATGCTGGATAAGAAAAGTTATCCCGGATTATCTACATGGGCTTTGAAGTTGTTGCTTCGCTGGGCGAAGAACGATCCGGTGAGCGAGGTGGAGAAGAAACGTAATGACGGTGTTGAAGAAATACAGGGTAACCGCAATCCGTTTGTGGATTTTGAGGGACTGGAGCAGTTTATCTGGGGACAGTTCAGAGATTCTATACCTGATCTGAACAATTACAAGAGTGTCTATGCGCTCATTGAAGGGGATGGAAGCGAAAATATTCCTAGTGGTGGTGATAATCCTGGTGGTGATACACCAGGAGGAGACACACCCGGTGGTGATACCCCTGGCGGTGATGTAACTGGAGCTATATTCAGTGAGACATTTGATAATTGTGATGGTACTGGCGGAAATGATGGTTCATGGAGTGGTAGTATAGCAAATAAAGTCTATACCAGTGAGACATGGAAAATTGAAAATGGATATGAAGCTGATGGTTGTGTAAAATTCGGTTCAAGCAAGGCTGATGGCAGTGCCACGACACCCTCTATCACAGTTACTTCTGACAATACATATATCCTCACTTTCCGTGCTGGGGCATGGAATAGCAGTGGTGAGAATACCACGTTAAAACTTACCCTCTTAGGTGCTACCCTCGAGGGTGGTAATGACGAAACGACGGTAACTCTTGAGAAAGGTTCTTTCAAGAGTTATACGTTGAATATCAAAGCCACAAGCACAGCCATGACGATAACCTTTGCCAGTGGAGGTACAAAGAATTCACGTTTCTTCCTTGACGATGTCATTTTGAAATCGTCAACTACAGGCATTGGCAATGTCAACAGGGCCGTGGAGGGGCCATCAGCCAGGCGGGTGGATCGTACTTCTTCTCTGCGTGACACTCATTACGATCTTATGGGTCGTAAGGTGGATAAGACTATGAAGGGAATTCATATCTACCAGGGTAAGAAGGTTTTGAAGCGTTAGAGTCGCATCGACCGTATCATCTTCTCTATACACTTTTTCTTCTGATCCCTATCTGGATGGACATACAGATTGAGGGTAGTATTGATATTGGAATGTCCCAATATCATACTCACCGTCTTGTAGTCACACCGGCTCTCAATGCATCTCGTAGCAAAACTGTGGCGTAATCCGTGGAATTTGATTCTTGGAATGTTCAGACTGTCCAGTATCTTATTGAAATGATTGCGGAGCGAACGGGGCTCAATTGGTTTTGTACTGTTCGACATGATGTAGTAATCCTTGTTCATCACCTTACAGAGGGGTTTGAGTAATGCCATCAAACTGTTGCTCAACGGTATGTCACGTATGGAATTAATCGTTTTGGGGGTACTCTCTTCTACAAGGGTGTATCGCTGATCATTGTCGTCAACCTTATAAACACGTGACAAGGTATGTGACACTTTCAGTACACCATTACGAAGATCGATATCCTTCCATTTCAGAGCACATAGTTCTCCGATACGTAAACCTGTGTTCATACAGATGATAATACCGATGTTTTTACTGTTAATGTTTGATTCCAGATAGGTAAGGAGCCGGCGCTGATGGAGAATACTCATCACCTCCAAATCCTCTTTCTTACATTCCTTCGGAAAGCGGATCTCCCAGGGGGTGGTTACGAAATACCCCATTCTGCAACCGTAACGATACACCATCTTTAGAACGATGAGCATATCCCTGACCGTTTTCTGCTTAAATCCATCCTGTAGCTTCTGAAGGATAAAGTCTTGCACTTCCTGTTCGGTAATGCTTGTCTGATCACCGAAACGAGGTAATAAATGATTCTCTGCTGTCACCACATAAGAAGATATGGTGGATACCTTTACGTAGTTTCGTTTGTCTCTATACCATTCGTAAAAGACACTTTTGAAAGTCACTTGCTCTTTCATGATATTGTCGCAAAATGGTTAATACCTTCCAAATATACAAATAAAAATGAAATAATAAGCGCAAAAAAGATGAAAAAAATAGGGCACACATGATTGTGCACCCTAAAAAATACTCATTATGTGTAAAATTAATCTCCAAAAAGCAGTTTGCGGTCGCGTTCCAGAGCTGGTTTTGTCCATTCCTCAGGTACGAACTTCCAATTGTTTCCCGGTTGGGGATCCAAGACACCGGCTTTCTCAATTTCTTTCATCAGATAGAAACGCTGGTCTTTCTCACTCTCGAAGATCGTACGCTTTTTCAGTTCACTTTGTGGAATGCCAGCACCTTTGGTAAGCAATTCTCCACCACCGTTACCCCGGTAACTGTTCAAAGCCACCTTATATACTTTCTTCTCATCGAATGGTTCTCCATTGCTCATACGTAATATACGTACTTTCTGTCCGTTGGGTTTTGTCACATCTACCTCATAATCAATGCCGGCAGCACTGTCGAAGTTGAATGCGAGATTCTTGAACATAAACCGCTGATTATCATCGGTAGTACCATCGTTGAGGAGCATGATATGATCATCAGGTGATGTCATGGTGTTCACCCATTGGTCATAACTCATTTCCAGATGCTTGCGAATCTCTTCACCCGTCAGCTCCATTACATACAACTGATTCTCGTATCTGTAAAGATTGAACATGTCACTGACATGAATGTCACCTTCGCGGATAACAGAATTGAACGATAGGGGAGCATTGAAAGAGATGTCGGCATTTGTGAGCTGCAACTGCAATTGATGGATTAAGTCGCAGAAAGCACTGTTGCCGAAATAGGAGTCACGAGTATATATAGCTCTCTTAAACCTGCCGATCTTCCTGTTTACAAAGTTGTTCACACTGTCGATGTCTGCCTTAAAATAATCCATATATTCCTCATCGATGGGAAGGTCCTGAACGTTAACAATCTCGCCACGAGTCTGTTTGAACAGTACTTTTCCTCTCTTCATCGTCAGTGTTATCTCAGCATCACACACATTAATTGCATTGCTGGAAGGATCCAAACAAAGCACCTTCTTACCCTCACAGTTATCTACGAAATCCCTATGCGTGGTATGGTCATGACCATATAATACCAAGTCAAATCCAGGCACTTCCTGAGCAACTCTCACGGAAGCATCTTCTTCGTATTCGGCTGTCTTGATGCCTCCATCCTTACCGGAGTGGAACACACCGATGATCACATCGGGCTTTTCTGTCTTCTTCAGTTCTTCTACCCAATAACGTGCACAGGATGTCATCTCCTGAAAGTGCATACCTTCCCATAACGACTCATTGAGCCAGTTGGGTATGGCGGGTGTAATCATACCTAATACCGCAATCTTCACCCCCTCGCGGACAATGATAGTATAAGGTGGAACGTAAGACTTGCCACTGCCTGTCACTATCATATTTGCACCGAGCACCGGACATTTGATATCTCTTATCCACTTGTCATATACGGCATGTCCTGTCTCTACATCATGGTTTCCGAAGATCTGTGCATTGTAGCCAAGGTAGTTGATAACCTTTGCCGCAACATTCTCGAGATCGGTATTCACATAATTGCAGTAGTAGCATGTGGGTTGTCCCTGAAGAATATCTCCGTTATCGAAAAGCAGTAGGTTTTCTCCGTATGTCTTACGAAGTTCTTTGACATAACTGCTCACGCGAGCCATAGAACCCTTCATGGGTCGTCGGTTGATGAAGTCGTATGGGAAGAAACATCCGTGTACGTCACTTGTTTCTATGATCCTCAGCTTCACTGTCTTAGTCTTTGCCATAATTGTTCCTTGCAGGCACATAAGAGCCAGGATTACGATAATTATTCTTTTCATGGTGGTAAATGATTATGTTTATTAGTCGGAAAGCAATCTGACTAATTTCAGCAGACCGATTTTTCCTTCAGGATTAATTGTTGAAGTAATACGATAGTTGTTTACGGCAACTTTTGATTTATCTGTGTGTTCCACTTTCTGATTGGCAGAGAACACCACATTATATTCATACTTGCCATCACCGATCTCTCGTTTTTTGATATCGTATGTTCCCGGCAGTTGCCAAGTCATACTGCTGATATCCTCCTTATATAGTTTACGCATGAATGCTACGGCATCTTCCTTGGTAGCATTCGTCTTGTCAAGCAGGGTAAAGACATTGGCAACGGTCTCTTGTATAGACGCTTCATCACGTGTGTTGATGCTTACGAAGAACCGATGAAGAATATTAGCCACTATTTCTTGTTCTTCGGGAGTCACATCTTTTGCCTTTATCTTTTTCATTGCCTGTTCTGCTTCATCGTAGAAATTACCATCAGGATGCTCTGTCATATAGCGCTCATATCCTTCTATGGTATTCAGGTCACAACATTGTTGCCAATCGATAGAGTCGATGATATTCTTTGATTCCATGCGATGTGAGGTATTGGGATACCTGTCAAGGTAATTCATGATGGCAGCCTTAGTATGCGTAACAACAGCATTGTTCCAGTCGGTTTCTGCCTGCCTGATCATTTGCAGATGAGCAGAAATACTGTCTTTGTGCTCTTGTGTGGCATTCTTGAAGGTGTCGAGAAATTCCTGTAGTATCAAGGGGTTATCACTCTTGATGGCAAACTCGTATTCTTCATTTTCCTTGTCCATCTGTGCTTTATTGTAAAGATAGAAAGAAGCACCGCAAACAATCATGGTAATGATAAAAGCCAACAACAGAGCACCCCCATGTTTTTTCTTTTTAGGTGTGACAGGTTCCTGACCATTTTTATTCTGATTGTCTTCTCTCGGATGAATCTCTGCCAATGCAGTAATCGGTGGAGTAGGAGCCGGCTCAGCCTGCTTCTCATTCTTTCGATGTATGTTGGGATGATAACAGTGTGGACAAAAATCCTCACTGCGAAGGTAAATTCTGTTACAGTTTGGACAGCAGACAAGATTTCCTGCTATCTCCACACCACAACTGGGGCATGTGGGTGCCTTTTCGCTAACCTGATGTCCGCATTCCGGACATTTAATGATGGCCATGTCTTATATCTTTGTTAATAGAATTCTTTAATTATCGGTGTCGGTAGCGTATCTCACGCATACTGTGTCTTCCCATAAACCTGCTCTTGTCGATATGACCGTTTACACCGTTGATACGTCCCTTTGATGTGTATTGCCAGATAAGATAGTCACGCCCGTCTTCCAGTTCGGGCTCTTCATCACCATACATGGCAATCATCAGTGGGTAACCGTCGAGTTTATGTTGCAGGTATTTGTTATAGAAATTCCTTCCGGAATACACCAATGGTTTCTGATGATAAGCGTCCTCCACCATTTTGAGGAAGAGCAACAGAGAATCGCAAAACACTTCCGGTTTCAACCCACCGGTGGACTCTACATCAATCATGGGTATAAGATCCTGGTCACCGGGGCGACACTGTGTCTTGAAATTCTCCAATTGTAAGGTGAGATTACTCTTTGGACGAAAGAAATGGTAGGATCCAACTTTCAAACCATAACGATGTGCCAGTTCAATATTCTGCTCATAGCGGTCATCAATACGGTCACCTCCTTCAGTTGCTTTCAGATAAACATATGCCATCTTACTGTTTTCTCCTACAGTTTCCCAGAATACACTACCTTGATAGTGGCTCAGATCGATGCCATGGATATGTGAGCATGTATCCTCACACTGAATGTAGCTGGGTTGTGCCAACATACTCAATGTTGATATATTAAAGAATATAATAAGTATTACTTTCAATCTTGATATCATATGTGCAAAGGTACAAATAAAAATCAAGATAGACAACAATGCGATTCGATTTAGGGAGAACTTACATTTTTTGGATTCTTTTAAGAATTGATATCTTTCCTATTCCTCTATTTCGGAAAGATTCTTAAAGAAATTTCTTACGAAATTACTGATGGTTTCCCATGGACAATATTTATAATATTTCAGACAGCGGCGGAGGTTCCTGCGTAGTATTTTCCCATTGTTTTCCACCATACCATTGCTACGTGTCCGGAAATGCCATGTCTCAGCCGTGTCAAAAGCCGTGTGCTGCATGGTACGCATCAACAGTGCATAGGCCTGTCGCTCTGTCTTCTGCATATATGGAATCTCTTCGAGTTCGAAGTGAAACACATCTATCAAGACGGTCCCTTGCAATGATGCCATACGTGATAATCCAAGGTGTTTAAGCCACGACTCAATCTTTATAAAGTCGACGCTGTCACCTCTGTTACGCAAGAACCTACCTAATTCAATAATACCGTGAATATCAAGCCCTTTGTTGAGTGTTTGGTTGACATTATAAATAATTACA
>JAEEZP010000036.1 GCA_016291915.1 Prevotella sp.
GCGAGCTCATCCATCACTTCACGCAGATCAATCTGCGCATCATCCTTACAAGGGGTCACATAGACATTTCCCTTGTCGTTAACATCAAAATACGAAATACCCCATCCACTGATGTTGTAAAGTTCTTTTGAGTCTTCAATAGTCCATCTTTTCATTTTCTTTTCAGGTATGATCAGGCATTGCCTGCGTGAATAATTATATGTTCAGTAGCTTACGTAACTCTTGCACGGTAATCTTTATCTTCTCATAGTCGTCCATCAGACTCACATCGAGGACATGCTTCGCTTTCTTATAATAAGGTTCGCGTACGGACAACTGCTGTTCAATGAACGTGAGCAACTCCTTTTCTGTCTTCCCCACTAACAGCGGACGAACGGATTTTCCCATCTTCAGATGACCATAGAGCACCTCGGGGGTTGCTTTGAGATAGACGGTCTCACCCTGGCCGTTCATATAATCGATATTATCGAAGAAACAGGGCGTGCCGCCACCACAGCTGATAATCACATTCTCAAACTCCGCCACCTCATGCAGCATGTTGTATTCCACTTGTCGGAAGCCCTCTTCCCCACGCTCGGCAAACAACTGGGCCACCGTCTTGCGCATTCTGCTTTGGATATACCAATCAAGGTCGTAAAAGGGGATGCCCAGCTCTTTCGACAAGGCTTTACCGACCGTTGTCTTGCCGGCCCCCATATACCCGATGAAGATAATCCTGTTCATCGTTTCTTGGCATCGGCTGTCTCAATCACCTTCATGCACTCATCGACAGTCAGGGTAGAGGCTTTCTCGTGCATAGCCTTCGGGAGACGATAGTTCTTTCCTTTATAGGTAAGATACGGACCATAACGACCGGTCATCACCTCCAGGTCGGGATTCTCCTCAAACTGTTTGAGGTGACTCTGTTGTTCCTTCTGCCGTTTCTCTTCGATAAGAGCGATGGCTGTGTCGAGAGTTACAGAGAGTGGGTCTTCATCCTTCGGTAAAGACACGTACTTCTTGTTATGTAAGACATACGGACCGAAGCGACCAGCTCCGATGATCACAGGATATCCTTCGTATTCGCCGATTGTTCGGGGGAGCTTGAAGAGTTCCATAGCCTCTTCTATCGTCAGGTTATCCATGCTCTTATCGGGAGGTAACTGTGAGAAACGGGGCTTCTCTTCATCGTTGGCACTACCGATCTGTACGACAGGGCCAAAACGGCCGATCTTCACGAATACCGGTTTGCCAGACACGGGATCAACTCCCAGTTGTCGCTCACCGGCTTTATGCTCCTCACGTTTGTTCATCGTCTCTTCCACCTGCGGCTCAAACTTCTTGTAGAAGTCCTTGATCATCTTGGTCCATGTCTTATGGCCTTCTGCGATATCGTCGAAATCACCTTCCACCTTGGCAGTGAAATTGTAATCCATGATCTCCGGGAAGTTGTTCATCAGGAAGTCGTTCACGACAATACCGATATCGGTAGGGATCAGTTTGCCTTTCTCACTGCCAACCATCTCAGAGCGCTGCTTAGTAGTTACCTTGATGCCACGAAGAACATCAACAGCATATTTCCGTTGTTCTCCTTTCTTGTCACCTTTCTGCACATATTCCCTTTGCTGGATGGTAGAGATGGTGGGAGCATAGGTTGACGGACGGCCGATACCCAACTCCTCCAGTTTGTGTACCAGACTGGCTTCCGTGTATCGCAACGGACCCTGGGTGAAACGTTCTGTAGCGCTGATCTCACGGTGGAGCAGGGTGTTACCCACTTTCATCGGTGGTAATACATGGCTGCTCTCTTCGGTATTCTCCTCATCATCTACAGACTCACGATAAACCTTCAGGAATCCGTCGAAGGTGATCACCTCACCATTGGCGATAAACTGTTCTTTGGCGTTGCTGACAGAGATATTTGCAGTGGTCTTCTCTATCTGAGCATCAGCCATCTGACTGGCGATGGTACGTTTCCAGATCAGGTCATAGAGTTTCTTCTCCTGTTGGGTACCCTCAATCTGGGTATTGCTCATGTAGGTAGGACGGATAGCCTCGTGAGCCTCCTGAGCGCCCTTTGAGCTCGTGTGGTACTGGCGTGTCTTGCTGTATTCCTTACCCCAAAGATTAATGATCTCCTCCTTGCTGGTGTTCAGACAGAGTGAAGAGAGGTTCACAGAGTCGGTACGCATATAGGTGATATGTCCATGCTCATAAAGATGCTGTGCAACCATCATCGTCTGGCTCACCGTGAATCCCAACTTACGGGCAGCCTCCTGCTGGAGGGTAGAGGTGGTAAATGGTGGGGCAGGAACCCTGCGGAGAGGTTTTTTCTGGATGTCGGTCAGGGTATATGTGGCCGTCTTACATTTCTCCAGGAAGGCCTCCACCTCCTCATGGGTCTTGAAGCGAGTGTCGAGTTCTGCCTTGATCTCAGAGAAACTGCCGTCTTCGTTCTGGTATCCGAAGATTGCGTTTACACGATAGAATGTCTCTACCTTGAATGACTGTATCTCACGCTCACGCTCAACGATCAGTCGAACGGCAACACTCTGCACACGTCCGGCAGAGAGAGCAGGCTTCACCTTACGCCATAAGACCGGTGAAAGCTTGAAACCCACCAGGCGGTCGAGCACTCTTCTTGCCTGTTGTGCATTGACAAGATTCATGTCGAGATGACGCGGATGCTGGATAGCATCTAAGATGGCTGACTTGGTAATCTCGTGGAAGACAATACGGTTGGTGTTATCCTCATCCAGTCCCAATACCTCACAGAGATGCCATGAGATAGCCTCTCCCTCACGGTCCTCATCGGATGCGAGCCATATCGTGTCGGCTTTCTTGGCGTTGCTCTTCAGTTCTGCAACCACCTTCTTCTTTTCCTCTGGAATCTCATAGTCGGGTTCCAGTGTTTTCATATCTATACTGATCTCTTTTTTCTTTAAGTCACGGATATGTCCATAGCTGGACATTACCTTGTAGTCATTCCCTAGAAATTTCTCAATTGTCTTTGCCTTTGCAGGGCTCTCAACAATCACCAGATTCTTTTGCATAATGTATTAATTTGATTTTGGAGCGCAAAAATAGACAAAAAAGATTGCATACACCTTATTATATATATGTTTTTTCATTTTTTTAACTTTTGAAGCGTTCCTGAACATAAACAATCATTCAGGACCATCCCTTCGTACAGCCCTGAATGATTACCACTAAACAAATCTTAAACTCTAAGCTCTAAACTCTACACTCTACACTCTAAACTAAATTTACCAGTCCTCATTGTCGTTGCCGACGATGCCGTTCTTCAGCGCTTCCTCAATCTTGTCGATCACTGCATTAGAGTATGCGTGTGTCATGACGAGGGCTTTGGCGCATGTACGTTTCTGAGCATCTTTCTGTACGAAGGGATAGTGCTTAGCAATCTCCCACTGTCTGTCGTACAGGAAAGCATTCGTCTTGTCATCGGCTTTACGCTTAGAGTCGCCGAAGGTTCTCTCGTCAGAAGCAAGCACTCCGATAAATCCGCCAGTGACATCATCCAGCACGTCATAGTTCTGTACAGTATAGGTAACGCGTACCTTTCCATCCTTGATATCCAGACGAATGACTGGGGTGATACTGATGCTGTACTTACTGATCGTACCCATGTGCTCTGCGATATTCCTCATGGTTGAGGTGATGATGATACATCCTGCCTCCTTATCGTTGAGAGTGATGCTCTGCTTGTCTTTGAAAGTAGCTGTTGCCCAGTAGTTGAGCGCTACATATAACTGTTGTTTGTTCATACCGGGAGCCTGGATCACCTCCTGATAGGTAAGACTCTCATTCTTGTCGAGTGTCAAGTCCTTTGAAAGGTTAAAGGCTGCATCCAACCACTTGTCACCGTAACGTTCTTTTGCGTATTTCTCTAAATCAGCTGATTTCATTACCTGTGCCTGAGCTGCAAAAGTGCCTAAAATCATAATGGCGGCACACATCCATAATCTAATTCTCTTCATAATCGTATTTTTTATTGTTAATATTATCTTTTTTCTTGTGACAGACAGGCTGTCTTTGTTTTCTCTGATGCAAAGATACATCGGTTTTTGTAGATGAGAATAACTTTCCAGCGTTTTTTTGATATGAACTCTGGACAGGAAGGCTATTCCTGGACAATTCCCGAATATCAGAGACGATTCTGTCCAAACACTAACGAAAAAGAAACGAAAGGGGCCCTTTGGCCCGGCTTTTAAGTCCTTTAGGCCCGGTCAAAGTGGCTCTTTGGCCCGGCCTCGGTGACGGTATTGACACGCGTGTGTCCTTTTCTCTCGATTAAAATTTGCATTTTACAAGAAAGATTTCTATATTTGCATCGTTTCATATTATTGGCTATGAGTGAGAAAGCAAATATAAAAAAGATAGAGTCCATCTCTGCACAGTTGGGTGAGCTGGCATCCGTTTACATGCCCCGACTGACGGATGAGAATATCAGACACAAACTCAGTCAACTGAGCAGGAGGTCGTTGGAATACAAGAACGGCTCGTTTATCATGTTGGTGGTCGGCCCGGTGAAATCAGGAAAGTCCACCCTTGTCAACCTGCTTGCCCATCGCTATGTCAGTCCGACAGATACCCTCGAGTGTACGGTTCGTCCTTCGATCATCTCGAATGTGGAGCATGAGCGGGATTGTAAGATAGAGATCTACAAAGCCCGTCATGAAGGTCGTAAGGCAGAAGACCTCGATCTGATCATCGACGAGCTACGGGGTATCGTGACGGAACATGAGTTGGAGGAGTATCTCGAGAAAGACGAGTATCTCAACTACTCCGACGAGACCATCAACAATGTTATCTCGCCATCTTATAATAAAGAGGATCGAACGATTATCACCTCGATCACCACTACCGGGAGCAAACTGCTTGAGCGAGGACCTGTCGATGGAGGGAAGATCTTCTTGGCAGACATGCCGGGATTTGACGGCAACACCTCTAATCTGAACGATCCGCTGTACGATGCTATTTCCAAGAGAGTGGATCTGATCTTATTCGTACACAGTTCGGTATCAGCCTTTAACCTCACCTCAGCCTCTTATCTGGAGAAGCTCCGTGAGTACAACGAGGCAGTGCCCGTATATCTCGTTCACAACATCTTTGATTCTACCTATTGGAAGAATACAGAGGAGCGTGAGGGTGAGATCGACCGTCAGGTACAGAAGGAATATGAGGAGATCCGCAGTAAAGGCTTCAATATCGAGTCGGAGTTTATCAGTAAGGTAAACCTCGGTAAGGTCACCGATGCATTGTCGGGCAGTGGCGCTTATGTGGTGGGCTTTGAGGATGACCTGCAAGGGGAGTTGCGGAAATTTGAGGAGATAGAAGAGAAACTGTATAAGAAGATCACGTCGAATATCAGTGAGTTACGACTGAAACGCTGTGAGGACCGCACACGGACACTCCGTGATATGTTGGTGGACACCATTACGAAAGAGATCTCTTCCTTACAACAGAAGAAGAATGCGCGTGATGCGATGGCTCACTATGTGGATAATCTGGAAAAAGAACTGAGCATTACGATGCATGAGCAGGATGAGATTATCGGGGCCGTGGAGTCATCCGCCAACCGTTCGGTGTTCCGGACGATCTCCACCACTCAGGTGAACCGCTCAGCCTCCACCGAGGAATGTGTGGATATCCTTAAAGCGGTATTAGTACAGTTCCTCTCGGATGTCGATCAGAAACTGTCGTTGAACCTCTTCAGTATGTTCAAGAACAAAGAAGAAACTTTCCGTGCATTGGTTGCTGAGAAGACAGGGTTAGACAAGATACCGATGAAGATAACACCTGTGGAAGCCGCCACGGCAAAGAATATCTATGATGAGGATGTGAGCACCTTCATGAACAAGAAATACTTCGAATTCCTCCGTGATATGTGGCATGGCACACATGCCGTGAAAGATATCAAGAGTTATATCAGTAAGATGGAGAACTATTTCTATGGCACGAAGGAGTCACCCTCTACCTATCAACTGAAAGAACTGCTCAAAAAGGAGATCAAACGCCTGGAGGCGCTTTACCTGCGAGAGATCAAAGCACAGTATGCGGCCCTCTTGCCAACGATCATCACCGATGAGCAGTCAACCTCTCTCGATACGTTGGAGAAACTGAAGATACAACTGACAAACATTCTTATCTAACCGTTGACAGTCATGAAAAGAAACCTCATCCTTATCACGGCCATCTTCCTGAGTATTCTCTTTATACTCTTGGCAGGAAATGTGATCACCATCGGTGAGAAGATCTATGAGCTTACAGGTATCAAATACCTCGAATACGGCTTTTATCTGCTGGTATTACTCCTTTTCGTGGGAGTCATCATCATCCCTTTCGTACGACTGCATCATACCCCCACCTTCCCACAACTGCAGATTTCTGAGGAAGAAGAACTGCCGGAAGATAAACAGATAGCAAAACTCACGAAGTTCTCGAAAAAACTCTCTAATAATCTCTATTACCTGCCGGAGGAAGAACGGGAACAACATAAGGAGACCTTCCTGGCGGAGGTAAAACAGTATTATAATGCGGATGACTTGAAGCAGATCATACAGAAAGAGCTCGACGAGCGATATAAGAAAGTGCGCTCGCACATCCATGAGTGGGCGAAGACGGAGTTTCTCATCACGACCATCTCACAGAGCAGTCGTATCGATGCTATCGCCTCACTGGTGATCAACTTCCGGATGATTGGCGATCTGATTCGTTGTTCGGGATTCCGTCCAACGAATCAACAGCTGTTTTATCAGTATTGCAGGATCTTGGCCACATCGCTTTTCAGCTATTACCTCTCTGACGGCATCAGTAATTTGGCAGACGGTTCAGGAACACTGGCCGACAGTGTGGCTGATGCTGATCTGGATACCTTCTCTGAAGCAGGATTCTTAGGGTCTATCTCTACCCTGAAACTCTCCGGTTTGGTGTCTTCGTCTTTGTTGACAGGTTCGCTGAATACCCTGCTGACCCTCCGCATCGGGTATGTAACGCTCACATACCTGAAGTCGGGCTCAAAGGCATTGGCTGGTAAAAACGGTATTAAGGTACGCAGGCGCGCAATGCTCAATGCAGCTACGGAATTCCTATCCATTGCCAAAGAGACAGGCACGAGTATGACAGAACAGTCGTATAAGGTTATCACCGATAAGGTGGAAGAACTGTTGCATGGAAAGAAGGAGGAGGCGATGACAATAAACAATAACCAATAGCCAATAAAGAGTTAAGGGTTATGAAAAGATTTGGGTTATTATCTTTGTTGGTTCTTTTGAGTTGCTCTGCCATGGGCTCAAAGAACATGACCTCCAAGGAGTTGGCTCTCCGAGGAGACGGCATAACCCTGAATACCGTGGCTATCCAAAAGGCTATCGATGAGATTGCCCGTAAGGGAGGGGGTACACTCACCTTCTATCCCGGTTGTTATCTTACTGGGGGTATTGTCATGAAGAGTGGGGTGACCCTACATCTGATGGAAGGTGCTACACTGCTTGGTAGTAAGAATCCCTATGATTATCAAGGTATTACCCGTCCGAAAGAGGATAATACCGAGTGTGACCTTACCTCAAAAGGACTGATCATGGCGGTGAATGCAGAGAATATCGGACTTACTGGAAAAGGGACAATCGACGGACAGGGATTGGCATTGAGCCTCTTTGTGGACAGTCTGCATCATACCGGTGAGTGGGTGGATCCTTACTATAACAGTCGGCGTCTGCGTCCCAGTGGCAGTATGCGTCCTAACCTTTTCTTTTTCTGTGACTGCAAGCAGGTTACGGTAGAGGGATTGCATCTCAGGAACAGTGCCGGATGGGGACTTTCCTTCGACCGTTGTGAACAGATGACATTGAGGAATCTGGATGTTTACAACCGTGCTTATTGGAATAATGACGGTATTGATATTACTGATTGTCAAGAGGTGTGCATCGAACATTGTATGGTGGATGCTGCCGACGACGGTATCTGTCTGAAATCCAATACCTCTACGCTCTGTTGTCATGATGTGGAGATCAGCAATTGTCAGATCAAGAGTAGTGCAAGCGCTATTAAGATGGGTACTGCCTCCTGGGGCGGATTCCGTAAGGTAAGCATCCATGATATCAAGGTGAGTGACACTTTCCGTTCTGCCATCGCTATAGAAAGTGTTGACGGGGGAATTATCGACAGTGTTCAGGTGGAGAATATCCATGCTGTCAACACGGGGAATGCGTTATTCTTACGTATAGGAGCAAGGGCCGGCAACAGGAAAGGGGTACTGAAAAATGTCGTGATCCGTAATCTTTATGCAGAGATTCCTTTTGGAAGACCGGATATCGATTACGATTTACGTGGGCCGGAGGTTGACTTCTTCCATAATCCGTTTCCTTCTTCCATCTGCGGCATCCCTGAGGCGTGTATTCAGAATATCATGCTGGAGAATATCGAGATTGTCTTTCCGGGAAGGGCAACAAAAGGAATGGCTTACATGCCGTTATGGCGAGTGAAGGATGTGCCTGAGCAGATTGAGAAATATCCGGAATTCTCTATGTTCGGAGAGTTACCTGCATGGGGCTTCTACGTGAGACATGTCCGTGGCATCACTTTTAGGAATATTTCTCTGCGACTGCAAGACAGTGACTTCCGCCCTGCCTTCGTCTTTGATGATGTGGAGCAACTGACTTTTGACAAAATCTCTGTACCTCCAGGTACTACTAAAGTGTTTCATGCCATTAAAAGACGTCCGGATACAGCGGGTTGTGAATGATTATTTGGCATTGTTGTAGGAAATGATTACCTTTGCAAGCACATTACTGAAGATATGAGAATAGAGATAAAGAATCAAGATACCATCCGTGAGGCTGCCCGACAGTTTGTTGAGCAGATGGGTGACAGTCATGTATTTGCCTTCTACGGCAAGATGGGCGCTGGTAAGACAACCTTTATCAAGGCGATATGCGAAGAACTGGGTGTTGAGGATGTCATCACCTCACCTACCTTTGCTATTATCAACGAATATGAGTCACCAGAAACCACCATCTATCATTTTGACTTCTATCGTATCAAGAAGTTGGAAGAGGTGTACGATATGGGTTATGAGGATTATTTCTATAGCGGAGGACTGTGTTTCATCGAATGGCCCGAACTGATAGAAGAACTGCTTCCCGAGGATGCCGTGCGCATAACCATCGAAGAGCAGGCGGATGGATCAAGAATAGTGCATAGTTCATAGTTTAGAGTTTAGGGTTTAGAGTAAAGAGTATAGGGCTATTCTTCACTCTTCACTCTTCACTTTTCACTTTCTGATACGCCAGTCGCTCATCGCCGTTGAGCAGCAGGATGATACCACAGTAGGTAAAACCATGCTTGAGGATATTATGTTGCATGATGAGGTTATCCCGATGCGTGTCGATGCGGATAGTGTGATCCCTTGCAAAACAGAAATCCATAATACTTGCGAAAACACCATGAGTATCAGGAAGACTTGCTATACGATGGACCACATGATAGGGTAGGTTGTTGTCCACCCACTCACCATCATAAATCTTTGCATACGTAGGCTCCGGTGACGGTAAATAGGCAAAGTATCCTACCACCAGACCGTTATCCACAATTACGAACGCCCCTTCACGTTCAATGTCCATTCTGACATTCTCAAGGGTGGGGTAGCCATTCTGCCATTGGTGGGTATTCCCCGATCTTACCATGATTCCACGGGCAGCCTCAAACACCTGATTGATAGCTTCGCCGTCTGCCGGCAATATCGCCCTGCGTATGATACGATTCTCTGTTGTCATATTGCAAAGATACTAATAAGTAATCATAATGCAAAAAGAAAAAGTGTTTTTCTTTGAGGATAAGTATTGAGCCCAAATAGTATAAAAATCACCACATCTTACTCTGTAATCTAATGACAGGAAGATGTGGTGATGTTCACAAAGTGAAAGACCTATTTCTTAGGTCGGAGTCGCTTTATTTGAATAACTCATCAAGATACGTATATAACGAAGGATCTTCGCCAACTACAACCCGGTGGATAAGTCCGTCGGGAGAAATGAGGATCTTCGTGGGGAATCCCTTCACAGCATAGTCTGTGATGACAGATGTTCCACTCTTGGGATTGTAGAGATTAGTCCATGGCAACTCATATTGCTTCACTGCGTTACGCCATTTCTCCTCAGTATCATTACAGTCGATACCTACAACCTCCATACGATCCTTATAATTCTCATAACATGCCTTCAAGTCAGGGAATCCTTTGATACACCAGATACACCAAGAGCCCCAAAAATCCAAGAGCACATACTTTCCTCGGAAGGATGTCAGGGTACGGTCATTACCTTGAAGATCTTTCAACTTGAAGTCAGGAGCAGGTTTTCCCTTACTCATCTGTTTTTCAGCCTGAGCCATTTTCAGCTTACTGTCTGCCTGTGCAAGAGCATTGTCAATCATTGCACTCATCCTGCCGTTTCGTACTCGTGGCGTTAGCAACGCTACAGCATCTTGAGTCAAATGTGAAGGCAATTCAGCAACTAAAGTGGCTGAAGGGTCCCGGTCAGGGTATTGCCGGATCAACTCCATCCTTTTCTGATACAGTTTTTGGAATATTCCACTGACGGCGTGATTATAGAAGGAAGAGAGGGAATCACGACTGATTCCTGCAGCTGTCAGTTCCTTGATTTTATCGTTCAGGGGATTCACCTCATTCATAATCGGGTTCACGGCATTATTGAATTCGTGCATTTGCTCATAAAACGTTGAACCACCGATGGTGAGTTTGGTTGCGCCCGACTGTCCCCAGGGCCACGAGCCACTGATGTGCAGATGTTCCCCAGGTACTAAATATAGTCTTACTCGGAGCATTCCTCCATTCTTGATGTTGCAGATAATAGCTTCTGCAGCTTTGGCAAGAGGGATATCGAGGGTGAACAATCCTTTGTTCATAATGGCCGTGTCACAGCGTGCGAACTCATTGCGCTGATAGTCAATGGTTTGCACAATGATGGTATCACCAGAGTCTTTAGCATCACATGTAAGGTGTAAAACTTGTTGAGCATTGGCAGTCGTAAAGGTTACGGCTGCCAACAAAGAGAGAATGAATTTCATGTGAGATGAATATTTTTTATTATATTACATATTCTTAATACTTGCATCGAGAATCGGCATGTCAAAATTCCATCCCGGTGTGTTGCTGCTGTCAAATCGTATCGCTTTGCTGATACGTCCAGACATCAGATCCATGTGCAGTGACCATAGCGTTGCCTGGTTATTCTGCCAGGTGGCAACCAACATGATGGTCTCAGAAGAGTTATGGGTCGGGGTGTCATTGTTGTTGTCGATAATCTTCATCATGGTAACCTCACCTCCTGGAGACCATGTAGAGCCGTCAATCATACCTAAAGGTTCTGCTGATGAGATATTGCCACCATCAATATGCCATTGATATACATTATTTGACGTAGCATAATAACACATATTCTGTGTCAAGCCAAACTCGAAGAACCGTGCATCGTTGATATTTGTGAGAGGAGCCAGATCGAAGAGATATTGAGGAATACCGCTGAAAGTGGTCTGTGCCCCGGTAGGTGCTGTACCATTCATTTGCAGGTCCACAGCAAAATACTTTCCGGCAAATCGTGGGTGTGTATTATCTCCCTTTAAAACAGCCAGTGCATGACCACGGTTATCTCGGGCCATCTTTATCAAGTCTGCGTGCATATCACCAGGGTTGAAGGGCACATCATCATTCTTCGTGTCAAGCAGGAAAGAATAACGACTGAAATATCCTGGTGAGAGTGAGCGCAGTCCGACAAATCCTTTGTGATTAGTATTCCCGTCCACAGCATCCACATAAAGCAGACAAGGATATGGGTTCACATTAGGCATACAGATCTGACCAGTAAATGAGAAGCTGTGACCATCATTCAATGGGGTGTCGGTCGTTGCATCGGCAAAGAGGAATGGAAAACTGCTGAGGGCATTGATGGAGAAGATGTCACCTCCGTCGAAGCCGAAGATATAAACCATGTAGATATACATGGATCTTGGTTGGTTCTTGTTAAAAGCATCTTCTCCCTTTACATAAAACAGATAGTTCCAGTCTCCAAAAGCTGAAAATCCGTCTTTGTCAATCCAACGGGCGTCTTTATCTGTAAGTGCCAGAATCTGTCCGCAACGAGCACCTAAGATCTGTGGATAATAAGCTAAATAGGTGGTGAAATACAAGGATGTGATCTGTTGTATCTGCTTTCCTTTTCCCGGAATCAACAGTCCATCGTTGCTCATGGAATAAAGTTGCATGGCGGCTGTTGGTGATGCAGGGAGAGTCATCGAATTAGGAGTGAAATCCTCTGCTTGAAGAATAGCGATATCACTATGCTCTGCCGTACCATAGAGCACCATCAGACCACTGATTCCAGAGATGGTAATGGTGAAGGTGTTTGAGGAATAGAAATCACGGCCTGTACTTTTCTGTCGTACATGTAGTCTGCAAGGATAACTAAGGTTAAGTGTCGTAATATTACGGTCGATATGTGCCGTATAATTCAGTACGCGAGCTTGTTCCTCTTCAGCCAAAAGAGGTAGGAAAGCTTTTTGTCCCTGACTGTTGACACTGTCACCATTCACTTCCCAGAAGTATTGAAGATCTTCTTCGGGAATATCGGTCTTGATAATAGGATCGATCGTGATGGTCTCGCCTAATGCTGCACTATAAGCACTGGCGGGTATCTCTATATGTACATCAGGTAATGCTACATCGTAGTCATTCCCATTCTGGTCGTCATAGCATGCGGTGGTAAGTAGCAGTACGCTGACGACAGATACAATTCTGGTAATATATTTTTTCATCATGATATACTTATTATTGCAATAACTGTCATATATTATTAGTATGCTCTGTTGCTGAACGTAACCAGTTGTCCGGGCGCGTTCTCATCATCATCAGGATAACGGACATCGTTTTTAGTTACATATTCTCTCAACATATAGATCAAGAATCTAAACTTATTGCCCTGCCATCCATCATCGTCAATAGGACTTTCTGCACCGCCGGTAACCGCATAATACACACTCATCTTTAATTGTGTGAAGTAACCCATGTAATAGTTGCAGTTGGCATTCCACCAAGATGGTTTGGCAAAACCATTAAACAGACATAGATTGGTACTGACATTATCTATGAGTCCAGGAGCAAAATCCTCAGACTCGGTGATAGTGAAAGAGATTGTATCATGCACTGCTGCAAGGTGAGCACTGTTGGTTACCTTCACGAACATCGTATCAATGATATGGTTTGCCCGGAAAAGTACAGGCTTTTGGAGTTCGAAGGTCGTCCTGTTATCAGATGGCATCCGTGTTATATTCACATCGATCACACGATCGCGGTCGCTTACTACAGATGCTACACGGATAGGTATCGGTACCAGATAGGTTCCGTTTTCTGCTATTTCTGGATGACTGGCGAAGGTGAAATCGTTATTCTGGTTGGTAAACCAGGCAAATCCTTTGTCGCTCCACACATCTATCTCATCCTTGGAACAGGCCGTTAACAGCATTATTACGACCAGTACAATATTTAATATGTTTTTTCTTTTCATGACCATTCCTTTTTTATATTATTTAGATGTACGTCCGCCATAAGTGTCTTCGTCATCCGGACGAGGCATGGTGAAGACCTCAGGAGTAATCTCATAAGAACCTTGGAAACCTTTGTTCGTGAATGACTGATTCAGTCGTTTGTGATAATAGAAAAGTTGTCCTTCTGAGATAAACTCTTTCCGATATTCCTTTTCTATCTCTTCTTGCAGCTCGTCACGGTTGTTCACAGTCAGAGGATAGGGTGACAGACCACGATGGCGGCGTACTGTCTCAAGATACTCTACAGCTTTGTCGAGAGACGGTTCACACTCAGCTGCTATGTAAAACATCTCTGCCAATTTTATCAGAGGGATACGTTTGGCCGCCCAAGGGAAATACTGATTCTGGCTGTCGTCATCTTGATACAGCTTGCTGGATATGTGCATGTCGTCAGAATAGATAAAACGAAGGTAGGCATATCGCGGATCTGCATCTCGTGTGACATCATCAAAGATATAGTCGGTATTCATGCCCAGCATTTGGTTGGTGGAGCGGAATGCCACTTGTCTCTCCTGTAAGATACCGTCGATGCGGTCATCCAAGTTAATGACATTGAGTGCCATGATATGTTCTGTACAGAAGGTCCGGTCACGAGGAACAGTATTGCTTGCTGAAGTTACATTGGCAATAAGGTCGGTGTTCACCCATGGGAACTTATCTGCGGGTGCCTCAATGATTTCCTTGGCACAAGCTAAAGCCTTTTCTTTGTTTCCCATCCACAGATAGAGACGTGCCATGGTCGCGATAGCAGCATAGTAGTTAAAATGCAGGCGACGGTTGTGCCAGTCCTTGATACCATATTGATTGCGGACGGTCAGCAGTCCACTCACCTCATCACATACATATTGAGAGGGAGTAGTGCCTGTCAGCATTGGATCCTTGCGCAACAGTTCACGAGCCTCGTTGAGATCTTTCAGTATGGCTTGCGCAATAAAGTCGGCTGGCGCTAAGGCAAACACGTCTGAAGTCAGATTACTTACGTACGGCATATAAACCTTTGTGTTGTTGTAATCCGTACTGCTATATGCATCTGTATAAAGACGCATTAGGTCGAAATGCAGGAATGCTCGCAGACCGAGGGCCTCACCCTTGATGATACTGTAGTCATCCCCCACAAACACGCCTTTCTTGTCATCGATACACTCCAGAATGGAGTTAATATTAGCGATGGCATTATAAGCATTTTTCCAAATAGGGTCGATATAGTTGTTTTGATAATTCTGGAAATAACTATATGGAGTGGCAGGATGGAAATAGAACTGCATTATATAACTGTTGAGTCCACTTCCGGAGTAAGCACCTCCACCCATCATCTCCATCAGATACCATGTCATATTTTTACCATACATAGCATCTTTGTTGAGAATGGTATATACACCACTCATGGCATCAGCAAATCCTGCTTCATCTTTAAAGAGATCTTCGCGATCCATCTCTGTTGTTGGCTCTACGTCAAGCCAATCGTTGCATGAGGTAAATAATGGAAATAAGGCAAACAGACAAAGAGGCAGGAAACCTTTTACCAACATCCTCACATGATCATAATATATATATTTCTTCATAATCTTCATATTTTCCAAAGTTACTAGAATGTAGCGTTAACAGCGAAGGAGAAGGTACGTGCAAATGGATAGCTTGTTCCTCTTTCAATCTGGATGGAAGACAGACGCACCAGTTCATCGACATAGAAGTCGAGCTTTAAACGTTGTAATCCAACCTTGCGTAACCATCCCTGGCGATAGAAGTCATAACCCACGCTGAGAGATGATACATATAGTTCGTTATTCTTCTGCACAAAACGGGATGTTGGCTTTGTTGAGGTGAAACCCATCATAGTAGTGGGTGTTTCTAACATCAGTACTTGTCGGTAAGGAGCGTGGTCGCCTGGTTGTGTCCAGGTATCAGCCACACGCTTATCTAGGTTTCCGTAACCAGTGATATTCTCAACCCTGTCGATAAGTGTCGTGTTGTAAATATCACCACCCCACCGATATGAGGCAACGATAGAACAGGTGAATCCTTTATATCCGGCATTCAAGCCAATCGTTCCACGCCACTTGGGATTACTGTCACCGATCACTACTTGGTCATCGGTACTCCATGTGTAAGTGATCTCACCATCTTTATTAAGATACATTTCATTACCGGTCATTGGGTCAATGCCTAAGGAACGCACACCCCAGATAGCTGTCATGGAACAACCTTCGTAAAATTTTGTAGCCGGACGTGTGGTGCGCTGCATATAAAGAGCGGCATCTTCAGGTGATGGTGTCCCTGTAGAGAAACGCCAGTTCAGATCATCATCCGCGTCCTCATTGAATTTCTTGAAGATGTCATAGATCTTAGTGATTTTGTTCTTATTGTGATACCCCGTTGCAGAGAAGGTAATCCAAGCGCGCTGCTCATTGTTACGCCATGGGGTAAATCCTAATGCCAGCTCGATACCTTTATTTTGAATCTCTCCCATATTATCCTTGTAGGTATTGAAACCGGTAGATGACGGCAAGGTGATATCAGTCAACATATTATCCGTATTCTGAATATAGTATTCTGCCCTGGCGGTTAAGAAAGTTCCGAGAGCCAAGTCGATACCAAAGTTGTTGTCATACACTTTCTGCCATTTCAGTGTGGTATTTGGCAGACCAAGGATAGTAGTACCGGGACGGCCGTCATAATAGTTGCTACTATACTGATACTTAGCATGAGCCTGATAAGGGTTGAAGTTCTGTGTACCAGTATAACCTAATGAGTAGCGTAACTTTAGCAGCTTGAAGATATCCTTAGCGGGGAAGAAAGGCTCTTTATGCAAATTCCATCCGGCACCTAATGACCAGAATGATCCCCAATGGTTATCACTGCCATAGACAGAAGAACCTGTAGCACGGTAAGATGCATCAAAGAGATAACGGTCGGCATAAGAGTAGTTCATTGCCCCGATGAGACCGATCTCACGTGTCTTGTTGTCAGTTCCGAAGGGACGACTGTCATGATAATAGGAAGTAGCCATGGAGATGTGGTCCATGGAGTCATTGCCAAATCCTTCTGCCATCGTGGTTGTTGACTCATTATTCTGTGTACGCAGGTTCCATGTGCCATTGAAGAAGAATGCATGCTGACCGAACGATTGGTTATAACTGAGTCCAGCCTGAGATGTGATAATATCACTGAAGCCGTTTTGTTTGGTATATAGTCCCTTACGATCAGATAAACCATTGGCATCATAGTCGATAAAACGGGTGTGACTGGATGGGTAGAAGAGGTCCGACTGGTTTTCTTGTCGGGTATAAGAGAACTTTGCTACGAAACGGAAATGCTCGTTGATACGCCAATCCATGTCGAAATTGTCGGTAAATGCCGTATATTGAGACTGGTCTTTTGTATTAAGGGTGGCATTATACAGAGGATTATATACAGGCGATGCAAAAGAGCCGTCGAGATTCACGCATTGGTAACCCAGCATCTGCTTGGTGTTACCTTTCTCATCGAACGGGGCAAAGTACGGTTCCAACGAGATATATTGGTTGAAGGAACCATATGGAGAGTTTTTCGCATTATTGCGTGAATAATCCATTTGGTTACGGAATACCATATTCTTATAGGTGTACGATAGCGTCGAGTTGATATTGAAAGTATTTCTACTGGAGGCTTTCATGACACCTGCCACATTGTTATAGGATAAACCTAAGATATATCGTACTCTACTGTCGCCTCCCTCTAACTGTAAGGCATGTCGCTGACCAACACCTGTGCGGAGCGGTTTGGATAACCAATAAGTATCTGTACCAGACTGAATGGCATCATACACAGTTTTTTGCAGGAGGTCTGCAGCAGCAGGGTTAACACCAGTCAACGCATTGTCATACTTATGATGAGCCATTTCCCAGTCGAATTTCTCCTGAGCATTCATCAGGTTATATCCTGTAAGATCAGGCGTCTCAATATTTAGGTTGCCATTATAAGAGATGCGCATCTCTCCGCTCTTTGGACGGATGGTTTCAATGACGACTACACCATTACCAGCTTTTGAACCATAGATGGCTTTTGCAGCAGCGTCTTTAAGCAAGGTAACACTCTGCACACGGTTCATATCAAGGTCAATGACTTTTTCCAGGGTTGTCTCAAATCCATCGAGGATGAACAAGGGTTGGTTGGCGTTTCCCTCATAGTCACCCTGCAGGTTAAAGGAGGTCTCACCACGTAACTGGATATTCGGCATGGCGTTAGGGTTACTACCTATTTCTATATCCTCAATAATTTGGAAAGCAGGGTCGAGATTTTTCAGACTCTTCACAAGGTTTTGGTTACCTACCTGAAGGAGATCATCACGGTTGAAGGTGGTGGTAGAACCCGTAAAACTCTCCTTACGACGTTCATACATACCGTTAACCACTACTTCATTGATAACTTCCGAATCGGATGTCAGTGTGATATTATACTCAGTTCCTTTCCCTAAGGTAACCACTTTCTTCTGAAAACCGATATAGGTGATTTCTATCTGCCGGCTATCTGCCGGAATGTCAATAGAGAAATGGCCATTGACATCAGAGATAACAAAAACAGGTGTCTTGGCATCTACAACCGAGATACGTGCCCCAGGCAACGTTTCTCCATCATCCCCTTTAACAATACCTCTGATCTTACGAGGTTGACTTCCTGATGCCGCCGGTCTGTAGACAGTGATGGTCTTACCGTCTATATCGAAAGAACAATTTAATGGTTTTAGTACTCTTTCAAGGACATTACGTACAGGCTCTTTTTGGGCAGTGACATCAATCCGAGGTAGTTGTCGTGCCAAATTCATGTTAATGAGAAAGTTACAACCTGTCTGCTCAGTAATGGCAGAAAACAGTTGTTTGAGCGTTACTTGTTTGAGGTTTAGCGTAACCTCATTCTTTTGCGACTGTTGTGCGTCTGCCTGTATCCTGACAGGTGCTGTTAGCAAGACTAACAGGAAGACAATAGGCAACAGTCGTAGAACATTTGTTTTTTGCATGAACATTTGGATTTATAGTTATTATTAAATGAAGTCTGTAATCATTCTCCCACGATAACAGTGCCGTTACTCAGACTTACACTGACACCGGTAGATTTTTCGATGGCCTTGAGAGTAGGCTCAACATTATCATATCGGTTGAGGCTACCCATGAAACGAAGATCTTTCAATCTCTCCGACTTGTAAATAGTCTTTACATGATGCCAACGCTCCAAAACATCCATCAGTTGCCATAATGGACAGTCTTCAAACAGGAACTTTCCTTCGTTCCATGCTACATAAGGAGCCGGATCAATGTTACGAATAGACAACTCACCATCAGTGAAAAACAGTTGTTGGGCGGGCTGCATCATTTGTTCCTTCCCGTTTGTGGGCGTGAAACTGATGCTGCCTTGTACCAAGACAATATATCCTTTGTTGCTAAGCGTAGGATCCTGAGCAATACGAGGCGAAGTTGTAATGTAGAATTCTGTGCCAAAGACCTTCACATCACCTTGGGCTGTGTGAACGACAAATTGTCTGCTTTTGTCTTTAGCGACCATGAAGTATGCCTCGCCATCCAAGATTACATCACGACGATCACCGAATTTCTCTGGGTAGATAAGTCGGCTATCGTAATTCAAATGAACTAAAGTGCCGTCATCTAGAGTTACCCAATACTCTTTATCATGATAGGTGGAAACTCGTCTGGCTTCTTCTAATTGCTCCACGAAGTCCTCATCAACATGATAGAGCACCTGTTCTTCGTGACTGATGATGGCATTACCGACTGTTTGTGAGCTGGTGATCTCAGCTCCTTGCATGCCACTCATACTACTCTGTCGTATGGCTGTTTGTACTGCTTGGGTAATAACAGGAGGTGTCACTTGGGTATAGTCTCTGTGATACCAATAGGCACCGCCTAAGATAAGCAGAATGACAATGGCTGCAATCCGATAAAAACGAGGAGTAAGGAAGGATGTGCGCGAGGATCGTTTGTCGGATAGCCCGATACGTTTGCGTAGTTGTGCCATGTTTCTCTCATCGTCAATCTGATCGATCAGTTCGCAACTACGCTTAACTTTATTACCATCTATGTTTCCGAGAACCATCAGTTCTTTTAGATGATCAAGTCTTTTTTGTTCGTTCATAACTTTCTTTTTAGCTTAATACGCAAAAAAGGTTGGAAGGTAAACATACCTATCCGTCCAATTTTGAATGGAGTGAAAAAAATAGGTAATCATGTGGATATGATTACTATAATTGAAACTAACTATATAATGAATAGAAAACAAAGATTTTGTTATCCTATTGACAAGAAGAATACCGGTTTTGAGAATTGGAAATGTTTACTGCATGAGCATAAACAGCAATAGCAAAGCCTCAGGACTCAGCCGTTGGCGAAGAATCTTAAATCCCCGTTGACGTTGCGTCTTTACAGAGCCGGGAGTAATACCCAGCTCCTTGGCAATGTCGGCACATGTCTTTCCTTCAACAGACAGAAGAAAAATCTGCCGTAATTTGGGTGATAAAGATTCTATTCCTAATAATAACTGTCGGAAGAGTTCTTCACGGTCTGTTTCAGAATCGTCCCCATCATTCATCAGTTGATACTCTTTCTCGTACATTTCAATGCGCTTGAGTTCTACGCGCTGATGTCGAAGATAACTGATGCTTTTATTTCGTACGGTATTATATAAGTATGCTTTTAATGACTGTTGATTGCTGAAAAGATGATGGTGTTGCCATGTATCTACAAAAGTGTCTTGCACCAATTCTTCTGCAACTTCCAGTTTTTCCACCATCTGAATAGAGAATAACACTAACGCTTTATAGTAATGCCTATAAAGTAACTTCAGTGATTGTTCGTCCCAGCGATGCACCACTGCAATATCGATGGTATCATATCTCATCTCTAATAGATTGTGCAAAGATATCAAAAATAATGTAGGGAACAAAATTATTTAACAAAAAAGAATATATACTTATATTATGTGAATACTATCCCTTCTATGTTCTTACTGAAACTCTTATTGCAGAAGGAATGGATGCCCGGGGAGAGGCTTTAAAAAAGAAACTTGCAGAGTTGTTGGGAAACAATTAGGTTTTCCCTTCATATTATTAGGTTTGTTTATAAATATTGGGGGATGGTGCTTTTCAGTATCGTCCCCCTTCGTTAAATAGTTGCAGTCATTTATAACCTTTCTGTATCCAGCGTCATCCTGATATGCGGGATGCCGTCTTCCAGGAACTCTTCGGAGGTTTGCACGAACCCTAATTTCTCGTAAAGGCGACGGGCATATACCTGTGCCTCAATGGTTATCTTGTCGGCATGATAGTAATCTTTAGCCACACGGATACCCTCTCGTAATAATTGGGTAGCCAGTCCTTGACGACGCTTGATGGAGAAAACCCTGCCGATGGATACCTCTGGGAAGGAGATTCCAGGGGGTAAGACACGCAGATATGCCTGAATACCCTCTTCGTCGGATAACCAAACATGATAAGCATTCTTGTCTTTGCCGTCGATCTCCTGATACGGACAGTCCTGTTCCACGACAAATACCGCTACACGTAGGCGGTAGATGTCGTGTAACTCTTCTAAAGACAGTTCTTGGAAATGCTTGACGATGAGTTGCATCCGTTGTTAGAAGTTGACTTTCCTTTCGGGGGCTGCGAATGAGCAGAAGCGGGCAGTGGCATTGGTAATGTAGAGCACAGCCATGTTATCATCGTCGGCTTTGTACATCGATTTCAGACCCTCATTACGATTCAGGAATTCTTCCTTCACAGCCAGTGTCTCATCATTCACCAAGGTTCCGCTCAGTCGCATCCATTCAGAACCTGACGGTTTCAGGGCACAGATCTCAAACTTACCATTGGCGGCCATCTGCTTATATACGTCTTTCACCTTACCCGTCATGATATACA
>JAEEZP010000037.1 GCA_016291915.1 Prevotella sp.
AAGATAAAAGTAACCCTTTTGCCCCCCTTTTACGTATTATAAGTAGTTAAATCATTCTCTCTCAAAAGACATACTAACTATATTTGAATGCAGCTCGCTTGGTTGAAAGTAGGCTGCATTTTTTATTTCCTATTAAAATACAAGGCAAAAAAAAGGAGTGCCGCCGCACTCCGAAATGATCTTTAAATCTAATACTATGAAAAACACATTGCAAATATACACGATTCAATGGAAAAAAACAAGTAAACCACGTGTAATTTAACAGTTTTTAATCAAAAATCGACTATTTACCCCATTTTTTTCTAGTTTTATTACAGAAATCTCACTAAAAACACACCAATTACATGGATTATATTTGAAAATATGTAGGAGGAAAATAAATATTTCGTATCTTTGCAAACAATAAAAGCATAGAACATTATGACAAAGAAAGAAAAATATGAGGAATTGCTTCCACAGATCGAGGCATTGATAGAAGGAGAAACGAATGTCGTGGGGGTGCTGGCCAATGTGTCAGCAGCCATCAGGAATAGCCTGGGGTATTTCTGGATCGGATTCTATGTGGTGAAAAACGATGAACTTCAACTGGGTCCTTTCCAAGGTGATGTCGCCTGCTATAAGATTCCTTTCGGCAAGGGCGTATGCGGAGCAGCATGGGAAAGAGAAGAAACAATCATAGTTAAGGATGTTGAGGAGTTTCCCGGACATATCGCCTGCAGTTCTCTGAGCAGATCAGAGATAGTAGTTCCTGTAAAAGACCCTGCCGGCAAGGTTTGGGCAGTATTGGATATTGACAGTACAAATCTCGCTGAGTTTGATGAGACCGACAAGGAAGGATTAGAACAGATCGCTGCTCTGCTAAGGGGGTATAAAGTAAAGAGTGAAAAAAATTGCGATTAAGCGAGCGCTGAGCAAGTCAAGCGTGAATAAAATCGCTAAAGGCTATTATGGAGTTAGGGAATATAGTTATAGGGGCCTTAAGGTCATGAAAGTCCTTAAGGCCCCTATGCATTTTGTAAATGATGTCTATTTCTTCGGCAGGTTGATGGCCGGCCAACCATTATCCTGATATCTCAATACCGGCAGTTTGTGTTCTTTCACGTATTGGGCGATAATATCCTTACGGATGGCCTCACGCTTCTCTCCATCGCTGTTAATACGGTTAAAATCATTGTATTTATCACCAAAGATCCTCTTTGCGCTCTCCATATATTTGGATCCGTCCTCAACACCTTCAAAACGGGTTACCTCAAAAGTGTTGCCGGTCTGACGAACATGCATCAATCCCGGATGACCACCACCGGAAACCGTACGTAACAGGTCGCCGATAACCTGATAATTATATACCCAGAAATCACCCCATACCAGGATATCATCGGCGTTGCTCTCATCAACGGCCACTGTCATAATACATGGAATACTTACATCACCCTGTGAATATTGCTTACCGATGACGTTTGTCATGTAATCATTGATGGCCATAAAATAAGTGGTATTCACAACCGTGGTATCATTTTCATCTTCCACGACTACGGGTGCCTCCTCAACCTTATTGCGGCAGCCAGCTATGCTGATACCCATCATCAAGAGGATAAGAGCACTTAAAATAAATGTGTAATTCTTTTTCATATAAACAACAAAAATGTAAAAGCAGCTATTTTCAAGATAACGTATAGTTAGGTGTTTTATTATCTTAGCTGTAATATTATTGTAATAACAATCAGACACCTGCACGAGAGAGATTGGCAGATGTCTGATCAACTACATAACTGCTAAAACAGTTCTCATGTATTATTCACTTGTCGGGAAGATAGGCATTCCACGCATGGCACTCGGTGATGTCATAATAAGATTAGACACCGCTACTGGCGTAGCGCGGCGGATATAGCGAACCTTTCCTGTACCCGTCACTGTACGGTAAGCCTCGGCAGTTGGCACGCCACCTACTAATTTGTCGTAGAAATAGAGCGTATAGGAATCGCCCGACTGCGTGCCGACAATGAGGTTATCGAAGTTGTAGGTCGTGTCACCGAAACCGGCCACCCAGAACCACTGGTTGGTAACGTAAGCAATGTTTCCCGTCAGGCCGGGCAGCGAAACCTCAATCTCGTTGTTGTTAGCCCATCCGTAAGCATACAGTTTGCCACCATCCACACAATAGATATAAGAAGCACTGCCGCCACAGGCCGCAATGACCGATGCCTTGGCAAGGTGTGTAGAAGGATTTATCTCTATCGTCTGACGGAGAGCACCCATGTTGCTCACCAGATGCAGGTAACGCTGCTTCGTGTTCTTATCCTCAGACAGGAACCAGACGTTCTCCACACCACCAATACGGTTGATACCGCTGGTGACGCAGAACTGACCACCGGTGGGGTCTGACGTAACGTCTGTTGACAATGTACCAGTGCTGTTCAGGTAGCGCACACCGTGTTTGGTATTGCTCCAATAAGCCATACCCATACGACCACAGTTAAGCAACTGTATGTGCTTATCTACATCTTCCTCGACGGCCGGTAATCCGAACTTTCCTGTAGAGCGGGAGTTCGTTCCTGAAGACGACTTGAAGCTGATACCTTTCTTTGAAGTCATGAAAAAGCAGTTGGAGCCATTTGACATGTTGTAGTAGATGTCATCGTTCGATTCACCTGCATAGCAGATGGAAGAATAGTTAAAGATCTGCTTCATGTCCTCAGTGCGGTAGGCACGGTAGTCATGAGTGGTGAAGATATTAAGCATGTTAGTCAGTCCCATCTGGTTGTCATCAGGGTTGACGTACTGCTGCTGATAGACCAAAGCCAATGACACAGGCGTGCCGTCCATGGGTTCGCCCGACATCTTGGTAAGGATATCTGTAGAGAATCCGCTTTTGGTAATCAGATCTACTTCACTCTTGCCGTCAGTCGTTTCCTTAAGGATGTAGAAACCATCTGAGAACTCGGTAGCAACGTTCAACTGGGTACGTGTGTAGCGGGCATAACCGGTGGACATCGACTTCACCTCCAGCACCAGTACGTAAGTGCCCGAATTGAGGTTCACTTCATAGTTCAGTTCACGCTCGTAACCAATAGGGATGTCACGGAAATGAGCCTCTTCGAACGAGTTGGCCACGTAGATGTACCACGTGTACTTGAGGTCTGACTCCGGGTAGTCGGTCGTAATCTCCGGCGTTATGGTCAGAGTCTTGCCGGCGAAAGAGACGGCAGACTGTGGCGGTATATCTTTGATCTCAATAGACTTCACGCTGGCAGGATCACCCAGAGAACTGTCGTCGCTGTAGCAACTCGCTACGGCCAAGGGCAGCAGCATAGCCAGGACTATTTGTATGATATTCTTGCTCATAGTGTTACTTTCTTGTTACGTTAATAATAAGGTTAAGGACGCGGTGGCAAGGCCGGACTGAAACTGATGGCTGTACCGTCAGCCTCACGCCATACATCCTCGCCCCTGGACTGGCGCTCGGCATTCTCCTCAGCCAGTCGTTTCTTGAACAAAGCAGAAAGGTAGTCGAAGTAGGCCTTGTCAGTAGTGTACATCTCACTGATGAACTCATCACTCCACGACAGTCCGCTCCAATCTAACATCAACTGGAACTTCACATCGCCGTAGGAACCGAAAAGCAAATCAAGGTTGTACTCGTCCCAGACAGCAGGCTTCATCAGTCGGTCAGTGAAACTGATAATGCGTGTCTGCATGTTGGAAAAACCGTTCTTGAAGTTCTTGTTCTCCTTAAAGCGCACTTTCAGGATGGCATCCTTCTTCTGCAGTCCGCTGCTGCGCAGCAGGATGACAGGCACCAGGAAGTTGCTCTCACCAGCCTTGACCACCATAACGCGCTGGGCCTCAGGGTTGTCGAAGGCCACGTAATCAACGCCGGGAACGGCATTGTCGGCACCTGCCACCTCGATCTGCTCCAGGGTGTATTCACGGTCGTAATCAGTGACGAAGCCAATATACTTAGCCTGTAGCCAGATGGTGTCCTGTTGTATAGTGCCGTGGGTCTTGAAGTTGTATTGTACCGGCGTGTTGACAACGGAGCTGGACGACGCCAGTTCGCTGTTGAGCATATCGTCACCGTTGGACTTCTGGAAGCGGAAATTCAAGTATGATTCCTGATGAGAGTAGCTCTCCAGTTCCTTCTCGCAGGACTGGACGCAACATGCGAAAGCCACTGCCGCGACCAGATATGTGATATTCTTGATATTCATAATGCGTTAAAGGTTTTGATGATTTATTAATTGTTTCTCGACTTATCGGGGTCGTACTCTGTTTCCGGCAATGGCAGCACATAGGTAGCCTCTGTGGCGAGTGTATCAAGCCACTTGATGGAAGTCTCACCCAATCGCTTGTAAGTAAAGAACATCTGTCCCTCGCCGTAGAACTCACGACGGTACTCGTTCTCTATCCACTTACGGACGTCGGCCAGCGAAGTGAAAGGCTGTGACGTTCCCACGTTGTGCTCCACCATGTAGTCGTTGTACAGGCTGTTCACCTCAGCCAGGTCATTAGACGTTTCCATGACAATAAGATACATTTCCGAAGTACGAAGCATCGGGATAATCTGGTAGTAAAGTGATTTGTTCTGGACCTCGTCATCATCATAGCTGTAGCGCATGAAACCTACCCACATATTGTTGTTGTCATCCTTGAGACGCTGGTTCCAAAGGGTGGTGTAGCGGTTATGGCTGTCCATGTTCTCACCGTCGAAGAGCTCGGACAGCATGGCCTGTGTCAGAGCCAGCGTATTGCTGTCGTACGTTCCAATGATACGCTCCTCGTTGTCTGTGAAGTAGCCATCAATGTAACTCCTGATATCGTACTTACTAATACTGAAGTAACACTCGTTGGGACAGGCCAGATAACCCATGTCATAGTCTTTCTTACCACTCATCGGACGCACGGGGGTGCCGTCGGGTAGTTTGGCTTCGATAAGTTCACGTGCAATGGTGAGGGCCGTGGACTTGTCACCGGTGTAAAGTGCCATACGAGCGTGAAGGGCACGGACAGCCCAATAGTTCAGTCGCATCTGGCGATACATGAGGAAAGAATTCTTCTCGTACTCCTCGCCCGTCACATAAGTACGGTTGAAGGGATAGATCGTGGCGGGGTCAGTCTCCCGAAGCAGCTGCTCGGCCTGTGTGATGTCGCTCTCCAACTTCTTAACGTAGTTATTGAAGTCGTAGTACTTAGGCATATCGTTGATGCCGACGGTCTCAGAATAAGGCAGACTGACAGGTGTGCTGCCCGCTTGTGGCACTTGTCCGAACAGACGAAGGATGTCCAGCTGGCAGTAGGCACGAATGGCATAAGCCTCGCCTTTAATAATATCGTGCATACGTGAGGTGGTAAACGCATCCTTGTTCTTGTCGGCGTTCTCAATGATGAGGTTGGCCTGTGCGATAGTTTTGAAAAGTGCTGTGTATATACTGCTGACGGCCGACTTGGAATAATCGCTCTCATAGTCGTGGCTGCTCAATGCTTTGGCATCGTTCATCGTAGTACCGGAATTGATATACCACAGGTTGGCAAGTTCCTCAATATTGGTCATGGTCAGCTTCAGTCCGTAGGCATTGGTGGAAGCCATCTGGATGTAGCATCCTGCCAGGGCCGACTCAAAGCCTTTCTCGGTGGAGAACTGTCCGTCCTCTTTCTGCTCCGTGTCGGGACGCACGTCGAGCCAGTCGTTGCATGAAGCAAATAAAGGCAAAAGAGCTATAAGGAATAAAGGTAAGATATCCTTTAGACCTTGAACCTTGAACCTTAAACCTTTTATTTTATATATCTTAGTATTCATAATAATCAAATATTATCAATGGTCAATTGTCAATTCACTTAGAAAAACAGTTTGATGCTGCCCTGTATGTTGCGTGCGTATGGATAACTGGTTCCACGCTCCTGTTTGATGGAGCCCCAGTGTACGAGGTCACTAGTGTTGATGGAGAAAATAACCGTCTGCATACTGAAGTTCTTGCGCAACCAGTCGGTCTCCCAGCGGTACTGGAGACTGGCAGACGAGAGTTCAAGTACGTTATCCTTCATCACGAAGCGCGAGGTGGCACGGGTCTGAGTATTGCTGTAACCCTTGAAGAAGGTTACGTCACCAGGCTTCATCCAACGGTCAGTCAGTGCGCGGCGGTCGACGTTCTGGTTCTTCAGCTGGTTGATGGTCACCTCTACCTTATTAAGTAGGGTGCTGTTGTAGCGGTAGCCGCCCCAGTAATAGGTGAAGGTGAAGTTCAGTGTCCATCCCTTGTAACGCAGGATGTTACTGAAGTTACCGCGATACTTGGGATCTGACTGTCCGCAGAAAACCTTATCGCCAGCCTTCCAAGAGTCGGTGATGTTTCCGTTGCGATCCAAATAGATTTCCTCGCCAGTAGAAGGATTGATTCCCAGCGACTTGACTGCGTAGATAGCATTCTGTGGGTATCCCTCATAGAAGAGGTTAGACACGTCGACGTTCTGCTCACGGTAGGCCTCGTTCTGTGCCTTGACATACTCGGAGAGTTTGGATATCCAACTCTTATTGTAAACCAATTGCCCTGTCATCATCCAGGTAAAGCCGTGGCGCATGTCGCGAATGGGATAGCCGCTGAGTGCCAGTTCCCAGCCTCGGTTTTTCACCTCACCCACGTTGGCGATGTAATTATTGATACCCATGCTGCTGGGCAGGTCCATATAGGAGAGCAGGTTTGAGGTCTTCTTGTCGTAGAAGTTGAACTCGCCCTTCAGACGTCCCTTAAACATGCCGAACTCCATACCGACGTTCATTTCACGTGTAGTCTGCCATGTCAGTTCGGGGTTTCCCCACGCGGTAAGCTGTGAACCGTTCCAGTTCATGTACTTGCTGGTGGTGATGGACTGGAAGATAGTACTGGCACCAGAGCCGCTGCCCATCTGAGAACCTGTCTCACCGATAGATGCTTTCAAACGTAAGATATTCAGCACTGGATTGCCTTTGAGGAACTTTTCGTTATGTAAGTTCCATCCGATACCTACTGACCAGAAAGGAGCCCACTTCTTGTCGCTGCCGAAGGTGGAACTTCCATCAACACGATAAGACATATCCAAGTAGTAGCGTGAGTCATAGGTATAGTTGACGTTACCCGTGAAGCCCAAGCGGCGCGACTTGCTTTTGCTTCCGACAGGCGAACCGTCTTTCAGATACTGACGGGCATTGCCCAAGAAGGGGTTGTCACTGTCGGCTATTCCCTCGCCTGTGAAAGAATACGACAGGTTGTCACTGGCCGAGATGGAGTAGTCGAAACCAGCGTAGAGCAGGTGTTTCTCTGCAAAAACGTGGCTGTAGGCCAGTGTGGCATTGCCGTCGTAACTGTAACCGTTGCCGGTTCCATAGCGGTACATGCCTCGGCGAAGGAATCCTTCATCACTGCTGTAGGTAGAGCTGGTAGTAAATGTGGAGTGCTCGGCAGGTAAGAAGTAGTCGCTCGTATTGTTGAGCTTACTGATGCCGAACTGGCCACGGAACTTCAGGTCGGGAACGATTTGCCACTCAATGGCAAAGTTGTTGGTAAGTGTCTCGTGACCAGACTTGTTGATGGTGTTCAGCTCCGCGTTATACAAGGGATTGGCACTTCCATTTCCCTGTGAAGGACCAAGGAAGTTCTCGAAGTAAGGCACCAACTGTCCATTCTCATCGTAAGGTATATCATAGGGCTGCTTGGCCACATAATCACTGTAGGCACCGTAGTTACTCTCCTGTGAACGGACGAGTCCAAGCGTAGTGTAATTTTTGAAAGTGACGTTTTTCAACATATAGGTCAGTTGTATGCTGCCGTTGAACGAACGACGATAGGAGTTCTTCATGGCACCCTCGGTGTCTTTGTAGTTGCCGCTGATAGCCCAACGGAACTCACGGCTACCACCTTCCAAACGCAGGTTGTAATGGGTTCCCACACCGGTATGTACGGGTTTGTTAAGCCAGTCAGTAGTGGCACCAGAGAGCACTCTTTTGAGTTTCGTATTGTAGTGCTCCTGAAAGTTGTAGTCGTTGGCAGTGTATGTGGCCGAATACATGTCCAGCGAGTTTTCCAATTCCAACTTTTCTTTGGCATTCAGGTAGTCGTAGCTCGTCAGGTCGGGAGCCTCAATGTCGACACCTACCTCTGCATTGATACGAAGGCGACCGCTCTCAGGTTGTTTGGTTGTGACCACAACGACACCATTTGAGCCGCGTGAGCCATAGATGGCCGTTGCGGCGGCATCTTTTAGGATATTGATGCTTTCTATTTCATCGTCGTTGTAATCCATGAGTTTCTCTAACCTGATCTCGAAGCCGTCAAGGATGATGAGCGGCGTATTGACCGAGTTGCTGGTTGAACGATTGAACTCAGTGACGCTCATTGGCAGGCTGGAATTACCTCGGATAGTAATCTGGGGCAAGGTGTTGGGGTCGCTACCAGCCAGGTTGTTTACCTGGAAGTTCAATGAAGCATCGATAGTCTTCAGTGTCTGAAGGAGGTTCTGACCTTTGTGAAGATCCAGTTCTTCCTTGTTGATAGTGCTGACAGCACCTGTGTAGCTTTCTCTGGCTTTAGTAAAAATACCGGTAACCACAACCTCTCCAAGCTGATTGTCAGAGCGTAAAACCACATCTCTCTTCACATCCGCATCACCCTGGGCAATCTGAACATACTCCGTACTGAGTCCCACATAAGTATATTTCAATGTGGTGGACTCCACAGGTATCGGAAAGGAATAATATCCATCAGTATTCGTTACTGTACGTACCTGTGACTCACCGATGCTGATAGGTACACCCATCAACGGTTCTCCACTCTCATCACGGACATAACCAGATACAGTTCTTTCCCTGCCGCTCAACTTTGACTGCTGAGTCTTGCGGGTTATACGGATAAAATTGCCTTCGGTATCAGCCGAAAGCCCATGACTGCCAACAATGTCGTGAACCACAGCCAATGCCGATGCATTACGTGCGGAATACGTAACATTGAAATTGACATCATTGTAATTAAACTGAATCTTCATACCCGACTGCTTTTCAACTTGTCGTAGGGCTTGCGAAGCCTCTACGTTTTTGAAATTGACAGTCACTAATTTACCTTGGGCAAAACTCCCCAAAGTAAAACAGGCAAGAAGAATCAACAACAATAAGAATTGCTTTGATCTTAACATAACTGTTGCTTTAACGGTTAAACATATTTACTCTATTTACGAGTAATATTGCGATTCTCTACCTTTAATTTTTGTTAAAACAGATGAAGGACTATCTCTTTATTATAATATAAACGATATTATAATGATTTAATAAACAATGATATCAGATCCCTCTATACGAATTTGACAACTGGAGATATACTGCAGTTCTTTGACGACCTGTTGAATACCCCAATTACGGTCACCATGGAAATGCAACTTATCCTTGAGATACTTCAAATCCTCAAAAGTAACATTCATATTATACCAACGCCCGATTTCAATCATCACTTCACGTAAGGTCTGACCATCGAAATAGAACTGTCCCTCTCGCCATGAAGTATATACCTCTACATCAACATCTTTCACCATGGACGAGAAAGAGGATGCATCAAAAGAAGCCTGCTGTCCAGGTTTCAGGATAACGGGCGTATGATTGCCGGAAGATGGTGAAACCGAAACACTTCCCTTTACCAAAGTGATATTTACGTTTTCCCCACGGAAGTTCCTCACATTAAATTCTGTTCCCAAAACCTTTGTCTGTATTGAACCGCCATCTACTATAAAAGGATGATTAGGATCATGTGTAACGGAGAAATAAGCTTCTCCCTCAAGTTTTACCAGACGAGGTCCATTCGTGGCAAAACGTTCCGGATAAACAAGACGACTGCCGGCATTCAACCACACAACAGATTTATCTGGAAGTACAATTCTAACCACCTTACCCATAGGAACTGATAATGTTGCACTACTCTCCACATAATCATCTAAGTCAACAAGCTCATAACTGATATCACTAACGATGGGATTATCCGTGGCAACCAACTGATAATTAATCTTATTGTTACTACTCTTCAGCGTTACGTTATTCGAGTCATAATTCTTTGCAGTGTATACCTCATGGTCTGATGGCTGTGTTTCAGACACCTTCTGGTCAGCGATATCTCTGTTATAAAACAACACGAATATTGCTAGCAGAGAGGCTGCTATAGCGGCAAAGAAAGAGATATATCTGGTGTACTTACGGGAAGAAGACGGCTCTTTATCTACAGTCAGAGAATCATCTGAAGAGACCTTCTTCCGGAATCTCTGGAATTCCTCCATGGCATCAGGCACAGGGTATTCTTCCAGCAAGGCACGTCTTACCAAGGCTTCTTCTTTCGTGCTTGCCAGTTGATCATCACCGATATTTATATGTCTGTTATTATCCATAGATTCCACTTTCTTTATAATAGATACGAGATAAGGCGTGATATTCTACCGCCTTTATCGTTTTTTAACTTATCACGCAACAATTGGAAGATTTTTGCCATGTGTTTTTTCACCATTGGCAACGACATCTGTAACTTATCTGCTGTCTGCTGATAGGTCATGTGGTCAAAATAACAATGATGTAAGATGGTCTTGCCGGGTTCAGGCAACTGTTGGATGGCTGTATATAAACGGGTTACGGTCTGTTCATACTCCTTAACATCTTCCTCATTGTCAAAACGGTCTTTCTCCAACTGTTGCAAATACCGGTTCTCCACTTCCTGACGACGCAGTTTGTCAACACAACGACTGCGTAACATTGCATAGAGATAAGATGCTGATGGGGTTCTGACGGTCTGTTCTTCCTTCCATTTATACCATAGTTGGACAAACATATCACTTACCATATCACGGGCTTCTTCCTCCTCACCCAGATAAGTGAGAGCATAGAGAAACAGTTTGCGATAGAACTTTTTATAAAGAAGTTCCATCTGATCCAAGAATGTTGTTTGGATGCTCTCTTTATTATGATACTCGTTGTCCTGATACATCAGACATACTTTTCAAATGCTGGTTATAGCAAAACTTATGCAAATATACAAAAGTTTTGTATAACTACTAACATTTCAAAGGAAAATGTAAAGAAAAAATTTATTCTTCTATTCCATCGATGTCGATAATGGACATCAGCGGTATTTGCTGACCGTTGGTAAATATCAGACAACGGTTGTATTCATCGATATCCTTTACAATGCCCGTGACTGAACGGTAAACACCTCCCGACTTCTTCGTATCTGGTTCAAAATAGACGATGGTAACGGTCGGATGCTCTGTGAGTTGTTCTTGCAAGAGTAGGTATTTACGATTTAACAACTCCTGATGATATTCATCTAAAAACAACTGTTCATCTGTGAGTCGGGCAGTCTCTTCGATAGCTGCATCATAACCGGTAAGGGCAGCAAAAGGGGCAAACTGTGCAGCCCGCGATAGCATCGACATACGCGGATGATACTGCGGATCAGGATGCGGCAAGTCAATAATATCCTTATAATCGTTCATCATACAAAACCCTAAACCCTAAACCCTAAACTCTAAACTATTCCCTATGCCCACCTATCTGTGCATTTCTCTCAATGGCAGTTGCCCCTTCCTGGAAATTAACACCTTTAAGAATTGCATTTTTGCCGAACCGTTGCTTAATAGCCAACTGTGCCTCTTGCATCCTTCGTTCTTTTTCCAGTGCTTGTTGCTCTTCTTTTCGTTGTCGCTGTTCAGACTCATAATCAGAAAAAAGATCCAGTTGAGTTGGTTCCTGATGATGAACGACAGCAGTTTCATAAACGACATGATTCGTGGAAATATTCAGTCGACGGACTAACAACAGAGGATCAACGATCTGGTCGTAAAGCGACAAGACAGCCTCAGTAATCATACGTGTAGAGGAGGTCTGCCTACTGAGGTTGGCTGTTCCATGGGCCGACTTAGGTACTTTGCGGCCATAGTGATCTGTAGAGACAACACCCTTATACTGTGAACTTATCGCCGGATTGGAAAGACTCTCTTTATCATAGCCCACGTGAAGGACAATCTGATCGGTTACCATTCGCTTTGCCACAAGATTCAACGCAGCTGCTTCAGCCATCTCCTGTACCACTACCCTAGCCTTTTTCACCTCGTATGCCGACTGCAATACTTGTCCGCTGCTAAAAGAGTTATTCTCCGGTTTATACGCCTTTACCATATCAATTGTACAAGGCTCATACCCCCAGGCGTGGTCGATAATCAATTCTGCATTCACACCGAAGAGTTTATACAACAATTCCTCGTTATGCAATGACATGCGGGCAATCTTTCCCATTGTATCTATGCCATACTGTGACAAACGATCAGCAATGCCGCGTCCTATCCTCCAGAAACTGGTGAGAGGCTTGTGGTCCCACAGTTGTTGTCTGTAACTCATCTCATTGAGTTCTCCGATACGTACCCCATCCTTATCTGCCGGTATATGTTTTGCCACGATATCCATGGCCACCTTGCAAAGATACATATTGGTACCTATCCCTGCTGTAGCGGTAATGCCCGTGGCTTGTAACACATCACGGATCATCGTCATGGCTAACTCATGAGCAGTCATCTTATAACTCTGCAGGTAATGAGTAACATCCATGAATACCTCATCAATACTATACACATGGATATCCTCGGGGGCTATATATTTAAGGTATGTCTGATAAACCTGAGTACTCTTCTCGATATAATGGGCCATTCGCGGACGAGCCACGACATAGTCAAGTTCTAGCTGTGGATTGACTTTCAACAGGTTATCATCATATGACTTGCCGGTCAGACGACCGTTAATACGACGACGTCGTTCTTCATTGATCTCCTTTACCCGCTGTACCACTTCGAACAACCGTGCACGGCCACTGATACCATAGGATTTCAGGGAAGGAGACACCGCAAGACAGATGGTCTTCTCCGTTCTACTCTTATCAGCCACCACAAGATTCGTTGACAAAGGATCAAGTCCCCTGTCGACACACTCTACAGAAGCATAGAATGACTTCAGATCGATAGCAATGTACTGTCGTTGGATACTCAAGGATTTTTCTGTACAAACTGGAAAGTATGGAAGATGTCTCCTGCAGTAACCTCAAGGAGAAAAGCCCTCGCCATCGGGGTGTTGTTCTTATTGATTACTACCTCCAGTTGATTATCAGTAATCTTAGCAGAAAACCAATCACCCTTCAAGGATTTACGATCGTTTTCGTCAGGACTAAAATATTGATTACCGATACGAGCTCCTTCTATCCAAGGCGAGTTGTAGTTTTTACAAATAAAGGAAACAGTAGCTCCTTCGGCTTCAATAATAAAACTACCTTTCTCTTCTTTTACGGAAGAGGTCGCTTTCCACTTCATAGGCTCCCAGTCACCATCATCTTTTGAACAACTCGCAAGCAAGCCTATCAATAAGAGTATTGGCAGAATCTTTTTCATCATACCATTCAGTTTTATGTTTAACTATATCGCATGCAAAAATAAATAATCTCAATAAAAGAAGATCATGTTGACAGACGATTTTCGACAGATTTAGGAATTATTAATACTACTATTTTAATACAATGTGTAAGGTAGCTCCAGCTGATTTCCTAACCGCTGATTCCACAAAAGATGCGTTCTCAGCTGCATAGCGATAAGGAGGATTAAAATAAGGAGCATCACCATGACGCTGCTCAAGATTAACTGCGCCTATGCAATGTCTGAAACGAATATTGTAGTCTTGATAATTAGGATTGGAAGAAAAAGGAGTCTGGAATATCTTGTTATCCTTCGGACGGTTGACAAACACACAAGCATCTGCCAGCACGTTCGATTTATAGCGTGCCTGGATGTACACCGATGCCACACTACTGGAATACAGACAGTTAAGAAGATGAATCTGCCCGAAACGGACAAAGGGCATGCGCATGCGACAACCCTCATCCCACCAACAATGGTCGAATGTGGTACGAAGCTTACCTTCGCTAATCCGTCCCTCTCTGTCACTCGATCCCCACAGGTTACTGAAACGGTGATCACTGTTATGATCATCATTTTTATCATCTTCCAGCTTTGGCCAAGGCTGCTTGAGATAACGGAATCGACACCAAGATACAGTCAGCATGTCTGAACCTTGATTACAATCAAAGTTTCCATCCATGCCATCCTGGAAATCACAATGGTCTATCCAGATATGCCCACTGCGTGATACCAACAGGTTGTCACTGGCATCCCGGTCGAAAGCCCCGGGGCCTTTGAAGGTAATATTCTGAAGAATAATATTCCGACAATCTTCAAGGGCAAGAATACCGGTCGAATCTTTCACCAAGGTATATTTATCATTTGCCAGTTGAGAGCCGGTAAGTCCAATAATACTCTTGTTACGCACTCCACGTAATGTAAAGAGTCCCGGCACTTCAATATGCCCTTTCAGATAAATAGTCTGTCGGGTGGTATCTCCTCGATGGATGACTTTTCTTAATTCACCAAAGTTGGTCACCACAACAGGATTCTCTCCCCTACCACCATCGGTGATTCCGTCAACGGAAGCCCACCCTATCGGTTGGGCAGTAATCTTTGTACACATAGCGATTACAGCCAATAACAGAAACGTCCTCTTTATCATGATATTTTATTTTCGAACATTTGTTTTGCTTGCTCTTGAATAGCTATAACACGATCACACCATTCATCATATACAGGATCTTCCACTTGTAATTCCGGATGTGACAACAAGTAATCCACACTCCTACGGACACCCTCAGAGAAACGGGTAGTGGCACAAAAACCGGGAACTGCCCTTTTCAACTTTG
>JAEEZP010000038.1 GCA_016291915.1 Prevotella sp.
ATGAGTATTATGAAGTAAATGTTTGAATTTCTAAATACAAAGAACTATGGCAGTTATTAAGAATCTCGAAAACAAGATCAAGTTGGTGATGATCGTCAGCTGTGTTTTCATGGCTGGTTGTATCATTATCTCATTAGGCAGCATCTTTACCGCCAAAGGTATGGTTGATGATGCCCAGAAGAAAGTGTACGTGTTGGACGGTACTGTTCCTATCCTTGTGCAGCGCACGACGATGGATGAGACGTTGGATGTGGAAGCGAAGAGTCATGTCGAGTTGTTCCATCATCTGTTTTTCACGTTGGCCCCGGATGATAAGTATATCAACTATACGATGGAGAAAGCCATGTATCTCGTTGATGAGACGGGTGTGGCCCAGTATAATGCCTTGAAGGAGAAAGGCTTCTACAATAACATCATGGGTACCAGTGCTGTTTTCAGCATCTTTTGTGACAGTATCAATTTCGATAAGGAAAAGATGACTTTCACCTATTATGGTCGTCAGCGCATTGAGCGTAGGACGAATATTCTTATGCGTCAGTTAGTCACCGCAGGTGACCTGAAACGTGTCCCTCGTACGGAAAATAATCCTCATGGTCTGTTGATTACCAACTGGCGTACCTTGCTCAACAAGGATTTGGAGCAGAAGAACAAGACCATCTATTAATTGTTATTTCCTTTATGTTTTCGCAGAAAAAAGCAATAGACTATGAGTTTTAAGAAGATGATTATCGGTGAGCCGATGCCTGACAAGAACGACCCGAAGTATAAGGAGCGTTATGAGCGTGAGGTGGAAGCCGGACGTAAGTTTGCCCAGAAGAGCGGAATCAGTTGGCTTGCGAGGAACCTGCAGGCCTGGGGCCAGGCTCATAAGATGGCATTTATCATTATCGTTTTTGGCTTTGTGTTCATGTGTCTCATCGTGAATGTCTACCGTCTGGTGCGTGTCTATAACCAGGGAATGCCTTCTAAGGCTGTTGCCGTGGAGCGTGTGGATAGTGCGTTACACGAGCGTCTGCACCCTCATGAGTAAACTATGTTAGTAATCAAGTAAGGTATAGTGATATGAAGAAGATTAATTTCAAACAGCCGAAATATATTATCCCGACGATAGCATACGTTGGTTTGCTGGTGTTGGGTTGGCTGTTCATAGACCTTTTTAACGTGGAGATTAAGGATGAGGAAGATAATTCCTTGCAGACCACGGAGTATCTTAATTCAGATCTTCCCACTGCGAATGTTGCCAAGGATATTGGCAGTAAGCGCAAGAATGTGCGTGATGTGTTCGGTGACATCGTTGACAGAAGTGCCGTCCAGGACTTCGTTGAAGATGCCGATACCACTATCAAGAGAAAGGAAGATTTCGAGTCGAAATATTCCGAAGAGGAATTGAAGCTGCTGCAGGAGAAAGAGGCCCAGGCCGAAGAAATTAAGCGTCTGCAGGAGCGTTTGAAGCAGTCTGCCCAGAAAGGTGAGTCCATGAGCAGTGATGAGTTTTCTCTTCCTATGAGTGAGGAAGAGCGTGCGCGAGCCTTAGAGATGCGCCGTAAGGGTATGATGGCTGAGTTGGAGCGCGACCTGAATAATGCCCGTGCGAAGGGTGCTGCTGCTATCGGTGATGTTGCCGATGCCCAGGATAGTATTGCTGCCGCTGCCCAAGCCGCCGCCCAGGCTGCTAAGGATAAGGCTGTCAAGATGGAAGAGAATGCCGTGAAGGAACTCTCTGATGATGCAGAGAATAATATTGTTGTTAAGAAGTCGAAGGAAGATTCCGACTACTTCAATACCCTTTCTCAGAATGAGAAGAGTAGCAATCTCATCAAGGCTATCATTGATGAAGAGGTGAAGGCTGTGGAGGGTAGCCGTGTTCGTCTTCGTCTCTTGGATGATATTGAGGTTAACGGTACTTTGCTGACAAAGGGTAGTTACCTTTATGCCACTATGAGCGGTTTCGGTCAGCAGCGCGTGAAAGGTAAGGTTGAGAGTGTTCTTATTGGTGACGAAATCTTAAAGATTGGTCTCTCTATCTATGACACTACGGATGGTCTGGAGGGTCTTTATGTTCCTGCAAGTTCGTTCCGTGAGACTGCCAAGGATATCGGTAGTTCTGCCATGCAGAGTAACATGAATCTGAATACGATGGGCAATGGCAACAGTATGACCCAGTGGGCCGGACAGGCTTTGCAGAATGCCTACCAGCGTACTTCTAATGCCATTAGCAAGGCCATTAAGAAGAATAAGGTACGTATCAAGTATGGTACACAGGTGTACCTTGTGAACTCTAAGAAGGAGAAAAAGCGTTAGTTTGAGTATGAAAATATTATTTGTAATATTGTAATACGATAATATGGTAATAGAAAAATATTAATATTTCGTGATATGAAAAGCAAGATTAACATGAGAATGGGCGCTTTATTGTTCTGCGCCTTGTCGGCTGTCCAGATGATGGGTCAGCAGACGTACAATGAGATGGAACAGCTTACAGTGAACGAAAATGTGACTACTGTCATCACTGCCTCAGAGCCTATCCGTCTGGTAGACATCTCCACTGACAAGGTTGTCGGCGACAAGCCTATTGAGAACACTATCCGTTTGAAGCCCAAGGAGGGCGGTCATGAGGATGGTGCCGTCCTGGCTATCGTTACCGTTGTCACGGAGCGTTATCGCTCTCAGTATGCTCTTATCTACACTACGCGACTGGAGGAAGCCGTATCTGATAAGGAAGTGCAACTCAATGAGCGTAACGCTTTCCATAACCCTGCTGTCAGCATGAGCACCGAGGAAATGGTGCGTTATGCCCGTAGGATCTGGAACAGTCCGGCTAAGTACCGTAATATCAAGACCAATAAGCATCACATGCAGATGCGTTTGAACAATATTTATACCGTTGGTGAGTATTTCTTCATTGATTTCAGCGTTCAGAACAAGACAAACCTTCAGTTTGACATTGATGAGATCCGTTTTAAGCTGTGCGATAAGAAACAGCAGAAAGCCACCAACGTACAGGAGATAGACTTGGAGCCTGTAATGTTGCTTGATAAGAGTATGCACTTCAAGCATGGCTATAGGAATGTCGTCGTTCTGAAGAAGATGACGTTCCCCAATGATAAGGTGCTTACCATTGAGATGAGTGAGTTGCAGATCAGTGGTCGTACCATTTCGATGACTATCGACTATGAGGATGTGCTTGCAGCCGATTCGTTTAACACCCTTCTGCTGAAGGAGGAATAATATAGGAGGCTATTCTATGA
>JAEEZP010000039.1 GCA_016291915.1 Prevotella sp.
GGCAATTGCTGCTTTGTTTTTAATACAGGGTGAAGTATCAGCTTCTTCCTTATATCGAAGTAATGAATCATTTGTCTTTTCGAATGATACCGTAAAGAAAGACACCGTAAAAAATATACCTGCTGACGGACAACACCCACGAATGAGAAAGGGTGAAGACGGTTCTGCTGCTAAAGGTGGACGTCCAGGAGCCGGTGCGCCAAAGAAAGATGATTATAAAGAGCTGCTTAAGAAAGGCGGTTCGGTGCAAAAAGGTGTATTTACCGTGCGTCATATTGATACGAAGTGGTATTTCGAGGTTCCTGAAAAGATGATGAACCGAATGTTCCTCGTGGTGACCCGTTTTGTAAACGTGCCCCAGGGATTTGCGAAATTACCGGGTGAGGAGGTAAACCATAATACAGTTTATTTCGAGCGTCGCGATGACAAGACCCTCTTTATGCGTAACTATATAAAGACACAGATAGCTAACGCAAAGGATAATATGGCTCAATTGGTTGAAAAATCAACCATTGATCCTATCATCATGAAGTTTGACATCATCGGTAAGGACTCTGTTACAGGCGACCATCTGGTTGATGTGACAAACCTTTTCATGCAGGATAATCATATCAGCAGTTTTTCTCAGAGTGATAAGAATATGATTGGTGTGGCAGGACTTATGCAAGATCGTAGTTTTATTGATACGATAAAGGCTTTTCCTACCAATATAGAGGTGGCTACCTTGCGTACCTATGCGGCGACAGCAGGCAGTAATGCTCCCACTCCAACCGGACAACGTATGCAACGGTCAATTGCAGCCCGTACAGGTTCTATCACCTTAAGTTTGAATACGAGTATCGTGCTTCTCCCGGAAGTACCGATGCAACCACGTCTGGAAGATGATCGTGTCGGCTATTTCGTGGAACGCTTCACGACATTCTCTGATGATGAACCGTCAAAACATTATGCCATGACACAGCGTTACCGCTTGGAACCGAAGGATCCGAAGGCTTACGCTGCAGGTAAGCTCACTGAACCGAAAAAACAGATTGTCTATTATATCGACCCGGCAACACCAAAGAAATGGGTACCTTATTTGATTAAAGGTGTCAATGACTGGAATGTGGCATTTGAGGCAGCTGGTTTCAAGAATGCTATTGTGGCCAAGGAAGTACCTGCCGGCAGTGATATCAGTCCCGATGATGCCCGCTATAGTTTCCTGCGTTATTTACCCAGTGAAACAGAAAATGCTTACGGTCCCCATGTCAGTGATCCCCGTTCAGGAGAAATCATTGAGGCACATGTTTGCTGGTATCATAATGTGATGAGTCTCGTGCGTAAGTGGTATATCACCCAATGTGGTCCACTTGACAAACGGGCACAGAAGATGCAACTCGATGATAAACTGATGGGTGAACTCATCCGTTTTGTCAGTTCACATGAGGTAGGACATACCTTAGGTCTGCGACACAATATGATTTCCAGCCATTTCACCCCCGTAGAGAAACTACGTGACAAGAAATGGGTGGAGGCTCATGGACATACTTACAGCATCATGGATTATGCGCGTTTCAATTATGTGGCACAACCAGAGGATAATATCTCAGAGAAAGGATTATTCCCACGTATCAACGACTATGACAAGTGGGCTATCAAATGGGGCTACCAGTATCGTCCTGAGTTTAAGGATCCCTACAAGGAGCGTGTGGCTTTACGCAAGGAAGTGACAGACATGCTTCGTAAGAATCCGCATGTAGCCTACTGCGGTGATGAGGGTCGTGGACAGGATCCGCGCAGTCAGACGGAGAGTATCGGTGACAACAATATGAAAGCCAGCGACTACGGTATCAAAAACCTGAAGCGTATCATGGATAATCTGGAGAAATGGACAGCTCAGCCAGATGGACAATATGATGATCTGAACGAGATGTATCAGTCGGTTCGTCAGCAGTTCCAGCGTTACTGCGGTCATGTGCAACGCAACATCCTCGGTCGTCAGATAAACACGATTCCGGGTATGAAACGTTACGATTATACACCGAAGGAAACCCAGAAAGAAGCTATTCAGTGGATGGGTCGTAATGTGTTGGATGCACCGCTGTGGCTCTACCCGCAGAGTATCCTTGATAAGGTAGGCACTGATGCAGATGATGAGATGATCAATCGCTCACGTACCGTTTTGGCATACTTACTCAGTGGAACGATGGTAGCCAACCAAATCAAGCGTGGTAATTATCCTGCTGAGGAATATCTTGACGATGTATTGGCTGCAGCATGGAAACCGATTGAAGGTACAAACGAAAGGCTGAACAATTTCAATCGTCAGATGCAACGCGCTTACGTTAACTTACTTGGAGCCGCCATCAATCCGAAACAGACAACGACAACAAGTAACAGCCAAACTTCGTCAGCAGCATCGGCAAATACCAATGCCTTAAACAGCGATGCTATTCTCTATCTGTTGATGCATCTCGATAAGGTGGAGAAAAAGGTAAGTCAACTTGCAGACAATGCTACTGGTATCAACCGTATGCATTATCAGGATTTACAGTTGAAGATCCGTAAGATTAAGGGAGAATATAACAAGGTTGAAAAATAAAACCGATAATAGTTAGAAAGATAATGTCTATTAGGAAATATATCTTTGCAACAGTGATGATCATCACTGCTGCTCAAACAAATGCTCAGACCAACGACACCACAGATATCTGGAAGGAGTCAGAACTGAAGGAGGTTACCGTTGTGTCCGGTTCCAGCACACGTCGTATGGCAGGAGCTGTCAATGGTGCTGTCATTACCAGAGATGAACTTTTCAAGGCCGCCTGTTGTAACCTAGGAGAAAGTTTTACGACAAATCCTTCTGTGGATGTTAACTATAGTGATGCTGCTACGGGTGCAAAACAAATTAAGTTACTGGGCCTTTCCGGTACATACGTACAGATGCTTACAGAGAACCTGCCTAATTTTCGCGGTGCAGCAGCACCCTATTCTCTTGGTTATGTGCCGGGACCGTGGATGAAGAGTATTCAGGTGTCGAAGGGAAGTGCTTCCGTGCGTAACGGTTTTGAGTCGATAACCGGACAGATAGATGTAGAATACCTCAAACCTGATGATGAAGAGGGTCTAACAGTCAATCTTTTCGGCAATACCATGAGTAAGTTCGAGGCTAATGCTGACGCTAACCTCCATGTCAACGGACCATTGGCAACAGAGGTGTTGGCACACTATGAGAACGACTGGGGAGGGCATGACCGTAACCATGATGGTTTTATTGATATGCCGAAGGTGCGTCAGTACAACTTACAAAACCGTTGGCGCAGTGTGGGTGATCATTATATCTTCCATGCAGGAGTGGGTCTTCTGAAAGAAAAGCGTGAGGGTGGACAGGCGGGTCATCATGCCAATACCGCTGACCCTTATCTCATTAATATTGAGACAGATCGTTATGAAGCATACATGAAACATGCCTTTGTGCTCAACAAGGAGCATGGGACCAATATCGCTTTCATGAGCAATGCTTCGATGCATGAGCAGGATGGTTACTATGGCCGAAAGAGTTATTATGTGAATCAAAAGAATGCTTATGCACAGTTGATGTTCGAGACAAACTTCACGAAAGAACATAATCTGTCGGCAGGAGTGAGTTTCAATCATGATTATCTGCACCAGCGGGCTAATGGTCTGTTAAGTTGGAACACCTTCACTGGAGAGCTTTTAGATTTCTCAAACAAATATCTTTATATGATTCATAAAGAAACCACTCCAGGTGTTTATGCGCAGTATACATACAATAAGAACGAACGACTGATCCTGATGGCGGGCATACGTGTAGATGACAGTAATGTTTATGGAACTTTCATTACCCCGCGCTTACATATCAAATATATGCCTTCCGACCTTGTCAGTTTCCGCCTGTCAGCAGGAAAAGGATATCGTACACCGTTTGCGTATGCGGAAAACAGCAATCTGCTGGCCAGTGGGCGTAACCTCTTGGTTGATGAACCACTGAACCAGGAAGAAGCATGGAACTACGGAATTACGATGGCATGGCTCATTCCTCTGTTTGACAAGACGCTCAAGCTAAATGCGGATTACTATTACACCGACTTCAAGGAACAGGCTGTAGTTGATTATGAGATGGATCTCTCGAGGATTATCATTCATAATCTTAAGGGTAAGTCGTATAGCCACACCTTCCAGATAGATGCTACCTATCCGGTTTTCAAAGGAATGACTGTCACAGCTGCTTATCGACTGAATGATGTGAAATGTGCTTATGGTAAGGAGAATAAACTCATGACCAAACCACTTACCAGCCGTTACAAGGGATTACTTACAGCGTCTTATAAGACACCCCTTGGTCTGTGGCAGTTCGATGCTACCTTGCAGTTCAATGGCGGTGGACGACTGCCGACACCGGATATTGACAGTAACGGACAGGAGATGTGGCCTTCCAACTTCCATTCCTACGAACAGCTAAGTGCACAAATCACCCGTTGGTTCCGTCATTTCTCTGTCTATATAGGAGGAGAGAACTTGACAAGCTTCAAGCAGAAGAACCCTATCGTCAACGCTCATGATCCATGGAGCGACAAATTCGATGCTACCATGGTATGGGGCCCTGTGCAAGGAGCTATGGGTTACATCGGTGTAAGAATCAATGTTGGCCGACTCTAATCCTCACGATTGTTCGTATAGATTTCTATGATTATATATGATGATACAAATTAATGAACTAAAAAATTTTTAAAAATGAAAAAAACAACATTATTGCTGACGATGCTGCTTATGGCAGCTGTTACATTTGCTAAAGACATCAAGACCGTTGTCTTCACCACACAACCACAGATGCACTGTGAGAGTTGTGAAAATAAAATCAAAGGTAACCTGCGCTTTGAGAAAGGTATCAAGAATATTGAAACCAATATTGATGAACAGGCTGTTACCATTCAGTATGATGCCGACAAGACCAATGAGGAAGCTATCATGAAAGCTTTCGGCAAGATCGGTTATCAGGCAACGAAAAAAGAGGCTGCTAAGAAAGAATGCAGTGAGAAGAAAGAGAACTGTGACAAATGCAAGGCAGAAGGCACAGAGAAAGCAGAGTGCTGCAAAGAAAAGAAAGAGTGCGCAGAGAAAAAGGAATGTTGTGGAAAGTGTGAAAAACAATAACTAAACACGAATCACATTCCATATCTAATACCCAGCATTACCGACATGCAAGTGTCTGTGATGCTGGGTTTTTATTTTCATCATTTTTTTATTGTTTTTCTCGATTTTTCTTTCTATCTTTACACTGCAAAAAGAAAAAATGATTGATCATGAAGAAGTTTTGGACTTTATTCTTGCTGGTCTTTACCGTGATGACTGTCCATGGCAAAGACTACAGCGTTAAGTCTCCCAATGGAAAGCTGACGGTAAAGGTACATGCAGCTTCTACATTGACATGGGAGATTGAATATCAGGGAAGAACCGTATTGGCGCCCTCAGCCATGTCTGTAGATATCTACTCTGCAGTGCTGGGAAAGAATGTGAAGGTCAGAAAAGCATCCTTCCAACAGATTAATCAGTCGTTCGACACCCCTGTCTATAAGAAATCCCGTGTCAAAGACCACTATCAATCACTTACGCTTTTCTGCAAGGATGGATATAACGTAGAGTTCCGTGCATACGATGAGGGAGCTGCCTATCGTTTCTTGGTGAACAGATACATTGATAAGCTCCATCATGAACAGGTGGAATTCTGTTTTGCCGATGATTACCAAGCCTACATACCTTATGTCAACAGCGGAGAAGATAATCGCTATGGTACTTCTTTCGAATCGTTTTATGATGAACAACGTCTGTCTGAGATGTATCCCAACTCGCTGGCATTCCTCCCCTTGGCCATCTGTCTGCCTAGCGGCATGAAAGCGGTGATTATGGAGGCGGGCGTACGTGATTATCCCGGATTGTTTTTAAAGAAAGGAAAAGGTAACACCTTCGTTGGTGAGCATGCCCCCTATGTGTTGGAAGATCATCGTGTGGGTCGTGATCTGATACCTACCAAACGTGCTGATTATATTGCTAACGGCAGTAATGGAAAACTCCCATGGCGTGTGGTTCTCGTTACGGAGAATGATGCACAACTTCTTGATAATGATATGGCTCAACGTCTATCTGAACCCTGTAAGATTGATGATGTGTCGTGGATCAAACCCGGATTGGTGGCTTGGGATTGGTGGAATCACACCAATATCACCGGTGTTGATTTCAGATCAGGTATGAATACCCCTACTTATAAGTATTTTATCGACTTTGCACAGAAATACGAATTGCCATATATCATTATCGATGAGGGGTGGAGTGATGCCGATGATCTTTTTACAGTCAGTAAAGAGATAGATCTCTCCGCGTTGATTGATTATGGGAAGCGAAAACAGGTGGATATTATACTCTGGTGCACATGGAGGAATTTGGTTAAGGATATCGAGAAGACCATGAGCCACTATGCCGCTATGGGAATCAAGGGTTTCAAGGTGGATTTCTTTGATCGTGACGACCAGCGGGTAGCACAGGATGTTGAGCGGATGGCAGCCTGTGCGGCAAACCACCATCTGGTACTTGACTTGCATGGCTATAAACCGATAGGATTACAGCGCGCCTATCCCAACATCCTCAATATAGAGGGTGTGAGAGGATTAGAGAATACGAAATGGGAACGGCGAGTGGGTAATGCCCCTGAAAATGATTTCCCTCGTTACGACGTGATGATTCCTTACCTGCGTATGTTATCAGGACCGATGGATTATACGCCGGGTGCTATGCTGAATGCCACGAAGGATTTCTTCATAGGTAATAATCGTCAGCCGATGAGTCAGGGCACACGCGTTCATCAGATGGCTATGTATGTGTTGTATGAAGCCCCTTTGCAGATGTTAGCCGACAGTCCTACCAAATATCTCCGCAATCCTGAGTGTACCGCTTTTATCTCGCAGATACCTACTGTTTTCGATGAGACCGTTGCCTTGGCCGGTGAGATAGGACAGTACGCAGCCATCGCCAGGAGAAAAGGTGATGTATGGTATGTAGGTGTATTAAATAATTGGGATTCCCGCGATATAGAGATTCCTCTGTCTTTCCTCAAAAAACCGCTGAATGCAGAAATTTTCGCTGATGGTATCAATGCTGATAAGGAAGCTACTGACTATTCTATTACTAAAAGTCAGGTAAGCGGTGACGAAACGTTGAAAATACATCTTGCCCCCGGAGGAGGATGGGTGGCTATTCTGAGATAGTATTGTTATGATAATAGGAATACAATGATATATACTAACTAAATACATGTTATGACGAAACGATTTAACTATTTGTTTTTTATTGCATGCTTAATGGTTATTTCCGGCTGTCATCATCAAGAACCGATGAAACAGTTGGAAATGATCGATCAGTTGTTGACAGAGCAGAAAAACGATTCTGCTTATCATTTGTTGAA
>JAEEZP010000040.1 GCA_016291915.1 Prevotella sp.
AAGGTACATAGTCGGAGATATCCCTGCCACCGCCGAAGAACCACAGTGTGCCTTTGTCATTCCAGAGAAGTCCTGACTGGTCGTTCTGCCGCTCAGTGGCAAAGAACAACTCAGGCATATCCCAGTCTTCGCATCCAAAACGCAGACGTGCCTGCACAAATGTCGTCGAGGTGTCTTTCTCCGCTTTTCCTGCGGGTGTGCTGAAATAGACCGCTAAGGCATCACCGTTGTCAGCCACTTCAAAGCCGGGGGAGTGGTTATGGCGATACACCCCGAAGTCGATACCGGTAAGTGCTGCTACATCCGTCTTCGTATAGACAGGAGGTATCGGTAAAGCACAACGCACATGGAAATAAGGTTTTTTCAGGGAGGGTCCCTGTTTGGCTTGAGCTGTTGACTGGATAACAGCAGACTGGCAGAAGGGCTGCATGTCTCTGTCTTGAAGCACGAATTCCAATATACCGCCGTTGTTACCTTTCGCCTGCATATTGGTTCCCGGTGCCATCTTGGCACCCACCACATGTATCGTATCATTTGCCAGTGCATAGGCATGGAATGATCCGATGATCAACATTGTAAAGATAAGTAGTTTCTTCATATTATTTTAAACAAATGTTTCCAAGAATTTCAAGGCTCCATCGCAATGTATTTCTTCTGTCGTGGCTGGGATAAGCACTGTTTCTCCAGCCTGTAACGTGAAGGTATTGCCTTCATTGTCGGTGAAGCTTCCGTTACCGGATAATCCTATTAATATGACGAAACTGTCAAGATCTTTGTACTCAATAGTCATGGGTTCATCTAAATCATATACCGATGTGGTGAAGTAAGGACACGATACGAGTGTTATACCGACATTCTTCTCTGGCTGATAATGTGTCCGGTAGTCTTTCTCGGTATGATAGTCGATACATTGGGCTGCCTGCTCGGTGTGCAGATCGCGGTAATTACCGTTTTTGTCCTTCCGCTTATAGTCATAGATACGGTAGGTGACATCAGATGTCTGCTGGATCTCAGCCAAGAAACAGCCTGCCCCGATGGCATGGATACGTCCGGCAGGGAGGAAGAACACATCCCCTTCTTTCACCTTGTATTGTGCCAACGCGTCACAGATCGTGTCATCAGCCACCATCGCCTTGTATTTCTCAGGGGTGATACGTTTTTTCAGTCCGCTGTACAACTGTGCACCTTTCTCGGAATTCATCAGATACCACATCTCCGTCTTTCCATGAGGCTTACCCTGTCGGTGAGCTATCTCTTCAGAGGGGTGCACCTGAATGGACAGGTCACTGCGTGCATCGATAAACTTGATCAACAGCGGAAATTCATCACCGAAACGCTGATAGTTATCTTTACCCACCAGTTTCTCCTGATACTCGGCCACCAGTTGGTTGACGGTCTTACCATGGTACGGTTCATTGTCGGCGATGGTCTCATCGTTTTTCACCCCGGAGATCTCCCAACTCTCACCAATATTGTTGATGGTCAGATGACGATGTTTAAGAGCACTGATTTTTTCACCTCCCCAGATCGTTTGTTTCAATAAGGGGATAAACTTAATTGGTTGCATAAATTATAAATAATTTCTTCTAATGAGATTCTTTGAAAAAGATAATGAAATCACGAGATTACGAGATTACGTGATTACGTGATCACGAGAAATTCTCTAAACCCTAAACTCTAAACTCTAAACTAATTATCCTTCCAGAATTCGGGCGTAAAGAGGATGGCGACGCTGAAGATCTCGAGACGTCCCATCAGCATAAGGGCAGAGAGAATCCATTTTACCGCTATCGGCATCATTGTCCATGACATGCTAGGGCCTATCTCCAGACTGAGGGTCGGGCCGATATTACTTGCGCAGCTCAGGGCGATGGTGATGGCATTGGTGTTGTCGATACCTGTCAGGATCATCACGAGGTAGGAGACCATCAAAAGAACCATATAGGCAGCGAAGTAAGCCATCAGTGTCACCTGTGCGGAGTAGTTTATATTGGTATCGTTTACCTTCACCGGCAGGATCGCTTTCGGATGGAGGATACGCTTAAACTCATTTCTCACAATCTTCATGATCATCACACCACGGACACACTTGAAACCGCCTGCCGTACTGCCTGCACAACCACCGAAGAACATACAAACACAAAGGATCACCCATGTGAAACGATGCCATTCAGAGACATCTACGTTGAACACACCGGTGGTGGTCAGGAACGACACCACCTGATATAATCCGTAACGGATGCCGTCGGAGAAACTGTAGTGGTTGAGGATGCAGAGGAATACGGTGATGATCAAAGTGAACAAGACAACCAGTGTGCAATAGAGTTTGAACTCAGAATTCTTGAACAACTGTTTGATACGTCCCTTAAATATAGATGTATAGAGGAGGGTAAAACTGATACCGGCCAGGAACATGAAGACGATGGAAGAATAGTCGATGCCGGGATTATGGTAGAAGCCGGTAGCCTCGTTATGGGTGCCGAACCCGCCGGTAGCCGTTACGGTCATGGCATAGTTCAGACAGTCGAAGATGCTCATGCCAAAGATATAGAAAGCCACGGCACATCCTACGGTGAGCAGCAGGTAGATCGACCAGATCCACTTGGCGGTGGTTGTCAATCGGGGATGCATCTTTGCACGTATAGGACCTGTCGCCTCAGCGGAGAACACTTTCATGTTGCCGCCTACCAGTGACGGGATGATGGCAATGGTGAAGAATACGATTCCCAATCCTCCGATCCACTGTGTCAGTGAGCGCCAGAAGAGGAGGGCATGGGGTAAGCGTTCCACATCATCGATCACGGAAGCCCCCGTGGTGGTAAACCCCGACATCGTCTCGAAGAAAGCATCTGTGGGAGTGCTCACATAACCGCTTGCCAGGAAGGGTAGGGAACCGAAGATACTGAAGATAATCCAGGTGAGGGTTACCAGCAGATAGGCATCCCGCCGTCCTAAGTTATTCGCTGCATTCCTGCCGGCATAGCGGAAGATGATTCCACCGGCGATCATCACAATAAACGAAAGGAGGAAAGCTAAGATATCATCTTCCATGTAAAAGATGGATATTCCTAAGCAGATCAGCAGGAACCCTGCTTCGAGGTAAAGCAGTGATCCGATAATCTTATATATCAGTTTGAGGTTCAGCACAGCGTATCCTTATTATATTATCTAATTAAAAAACTTCTCCAGCTTATCCATGTTGATACCATGACAGAATACCACCACGATATCACCGGCTTCTATCTGTGTACCTCCAGAGACGAGGATTCCCTCACCGTGACGTACCAGTCCACCGATGGTGGCACCCTTAGGCAATCCCAGTTCATACACCTTCTTTTTGGTGACACGGGAACCTTGCTGAGCCGTAAACTCTGCCACATCGGCATTGGCGGTCATCAGGAAACGGATATTGTTGACATCAGCATCCAGCATCATCTGGTAGATATAACTGGCGGCGAGAGCTTTCTTGTTGATGATTGTTCCGATATCCAGACTCTCTGCCATACTCACATAATCGAGATTCTCCACCATAGCCACCGTCTTGCGCACGCCCAGTCGTTTGGCGGTAAGACATGCGAGGATATTCGTTTCAGCATTTCCTGTCAGGGCCACGAAAGCCTGTGTGTTCTTGATACCTTCTTCCACGAGCAGGGAGATATCCCGGCCATCGCCATGAATAACCATCACACGCTCATTTTCAATCACCTCGTTGATCTTCTCACAGCGTGCCTCATCCTGTTCAAGGATTTTCACGTTCATATATTCCGGCATCAGGACTGTTGAACGGACGGCAGTGGCGCCTCCTCCCATGATGATGACGTTCTTCACATCTACATAATGCTCTTTGCCTACGATCTTACGGATGTATGGGATATAGTTGCGGGTGGTCATGAAATAGGCCAGGTCGTATATCTTCAACACATCATCACCACGAGGGATGATGGTCTCATCACCTCGCTTCACAGCCACGATATGGTAAGGCGACTCAGGCTTACACAGTTCTTTCAATGGTTCGTTGAGGATCTCGCAAGTCTCACGCAACTTAATGCCAAGCATCACCAAGGCCCCGTCGTGCACATCCCATCGCTGACGAACCCACGACATCTTCAGTCCGTTGGCGATATCTCTGGCAGCGAGATGTTCCGGGTAGATGATCGACGAGATGCCGAGTTCTTCGAAAAACTCTTTGAATCGTGCTTCGTTATACTCCCATGAGTCTACCTTGGCCACCGTGCGTTTAACGCCTAAAGCTTTTGCCATCATGCAGATATTCATGTTGAAATTCTCATCGGGAGTGACGGCGATGAACAAGTCTGTATTATGCACACCGGCATCCTTAAGTGTCTTGATCTTCCTGTTGGAGGCGAGCACTGTCATCAGGTCATAGTCACTCGTGATATTGGCGAGTCGCTCGTCATCATCATCAATCAGGATCGTATCATGATTGTTGCGTGAGAGCAGTTTTGCCAGATGGGTTCCGATGGCAAAGGCACCGTAGATGATTATTTTCATGACTCTATTGTTTTATCTTTTTTATGGCTTGTTTGATTCCTTCACAGTCGATGCCGACGATGGCTTGCAACTGTCCTACCGATCCGTGTTCTACAAAACTGTCGGGTAATCCCAACCGTATGACATGCGGTGTGTATCCGTGATCGTTCATCCATTCCACCACCGCCGTTCCCAGTCCTCCGTTACGGATGCCATCTTCCACAGTGATAATATGGCTGAAACGCTTTCCTACTTCCTGCAGGATCTCCTCGTCGAGGGGTTTGAGGAAACGCATATCGTAATGGGCTGCAGTATAGGGGTAGTTCTCCTGCTGCAGTGCTTGCAGTGCTTTGGTTACCTCATTGCCGATGGGCCCTATAGAGAGCACGGCGATATCTTTTCCTTCCTGCAGTTGTTGTCCGCGTCCTACGGGAATCTCCTCAAAGTCGCAAAGCCAGTCGGTGAGCACACCGCGTCCACGGGGATAGCGTATGATGAAAGTTCCTTTATCCGGCAGTTGTGCCGTGTCCATCAGTCGCCTCAACTCCCGCTCATTCAGTGGGGAGGCGATGGTAAGGTTGGGTATTGGTCGTAAGGCGGCCATATCGAAAGCACCATGGTGGGTAGGACCGTCTTCCCCCACCAGTCCTGCTCTGTCGAGACAGATTACCACGGGGAGGTTCAGGATAGCCAGATCGTGGATGATATTGTCGTATGCCCGCTGTGCAAAAGCGCTGTAAATATTACAGAAAGGTTGCAGCCCGTCTTTTGCCATACCGCCGGAGAAGGTCACGGCATGCCCTTCGGCTATTCCCACGTCGAAGGTTCTCTCTGGCAACTCGTGCATCATGATATTCATAGAGCATCCAGTGGGCATGGCAGGTGTCACTCCCACAATCTTCGGGTTTTGCCGGGCGAGCTCCAAAAGCGTCTCTCCGAAAACATCCTGGTACTTCGGTGGAAGGTTACTGCTGTCGGTCTTGATGCGTTCACCGGTTTCCGCATTGAAACGTCCGGGAGCGTGCCAAACGGGGTCTTCTCCCTCAGCGGGCCTATAGCCGTGCCCCTTCTGAGTATGAAGGTGCAGCAGCTTCGGTCCTTTCATATCCTTCATTTGTCGGAGCATTCTCACCAACTGTATTACATTATGCCCATCGAAGGGTCCGAAATAGCGGATGTTCATTCCTTCGAAGATGTTTTGCTGATGACTGATGGCCGACTTCACCGCATTGCTCAGTCGGATAAGTCCTTTACGGCGGTCGTCTCCCAGATAACCGTACTTCTGCAGCAGTCGCGATGCCCTGTAACGCAGTTTGTTGTATGTCTCAGTGGTGTTCAGGTTAATGAGATACTCTTTCATTCCTCCTACCGACCGGTCGATACTCATATTATTGTCATTGAGGATGATGAGCAAGTCGTTGGGCGATGAGGAGACATTATTCAGTCCTTCGAAAGCCAGTCCACCCGACATGGCTCCGTCGCCGATCACAGCCACCACATGTGTCTTTTTCCTTGAGTTTTTTTCTTTCTGATGTTGTGTGGCTGCCACGGCCATTCCTAATGCTGCCGATATACTGTTGGAGGCATGCCCACAGGTGAAAGTGTCGTACTCACTCTCTAAAGGTGAAGGGAAAGGCATGATACCATGCAACTTACGGTTGGTATAGAACTGATCTTTCCTGCCTGTCAGTATTTTATGGCCGTATGCCTGATGCCCCACATCCCATACGATACGGTCGTAAGGGGTGTCAAAGACGTAATGGAGTGCCACGGTAAGCTCCACGACTCCTAAGCTCGATGCCAGGTGCCCAGGGTTTACTGACAGCTCGTTGACAATCGTCTGCCGCAGTTCATCACATACTTGCGGTAACTGTTCTACATCCAACTGTCGGAGGTCTTTTGGGATACTAACTTGATCTAATATATGATGGTCACTATTGTTCACTTCTTTATAAGAATTATTTATTTATAATAAATAACGACGTGCAAAGATAATTATTTTATGACAATCATCCAAAAATCCATGCTTCTTTTGTATCAAAAGCTGTTTGATGTTTGGAGATAAGGAAAAGATGATTTATCTTTGCATAGGATTTTTGAAATTATTATTAACTATCAATAATTATGAAACAGACAATCTTTATATCGACAGTGTTTGTGTTTTTCTTGTCATTTTCTGCCAATGCCCAGACTAAAGACGGCGGCATATCCAAGCAGATGCTGAAGGAGATACAGCAGGCACAATCCTATTCTGTGGCCGACAAGGCTCTCTTCAATGCCATGGCAAGTAATAAGATCGATGATCTGGCACAGAATTTCAGTAAGAGAAGTGAGCGTGATACCTATTTCAGTGTGGAGACACCCAAGCAGAGCATCACCAACCAGCGCAGCTCCGGCCGTTGCTGGATGTTCAGTGGCTTTAATGTCTTGCGTGCCAACTTTGCCGCACAGTGTGCCAACGACCCGGAGATGAAAGACTTCGGCGGTCTGGAGTTATCTCAGAACTATCTGTTTTTCTGGGATCAGCTGGAGAAAGCCAACCTCTTCCTGCAGGGTGTCATAGACTGCGCAGATAAACCCATGGAAGATACACGTGTGCGTTTCTTCTTCAAGACTCCTCTCGGCGATGGCGGTACTTTCTGCGGTGTTTCCGACTTGGTAGAGAAATACGGTGTGGTGCCAGCTGAGGTCATGCCTGAGACCTTCTCTGCTGAGAATACCAGTAAGGCGAGTCAGTTGATCAAGAGCAAACTGCGTGAGCAGGGTCTGAAATTGCGTCAGATGATTGCTGGTGGGAAGAGTAAGGCAGCTGTCAGCAAGGAGAAACAGGAGATGTTGTGTGTCATCTACCACATGCTCAGTCTGGTCTATGGTGCTCCTGTGAAAGAGTTCGCTTATTCTTTCAAGGATAAGAGCGGTAAGACCATCGGAGAGCCACAGACATATACCCCGTTATCATTCGCCAAGAAGATAGGTGCTGAGAAGCTCAATGGTACTTTCCTTATGGTGATGAATGACCCGCGCAGACCTTATCACAAGACTTATGAGGTGGAATACGACCGTCATGTGTACGACGGACACAACTGGGTGTATCTGAATCTTCCAATGGATGAGATAGAAGCCCTTGCCATCGCCTCTCTGAAAGATGGACGGAAACTGTATAGCAGTTATGATGTCAACAAACAGTCTGACCGTAAGGTGGGATACAATGACTTGAACAACTTTGATTACGAGTCGCTTTTCGGCACCACATTCCCGATGAATAAGGCAGAGCGTATCTCTACCTACGATAGTGGTTCCACCCATGCCATGACCCTCTGTGCTGTTGACCTCACTGCCGACGGAAAGGCAAAGAAATGGAAGGTAGAGAATTCTTGGGGTTACGATGCCGGTCAGAAAGGTTATCTGATCATGACCGATGAGTGGTTCCGCGAATTTATGTTCCGACTGGTGGTCAACAAAAAGTATGTTCCCGAGGCACTGCTGAAGGAGGCTGCTCAGAAACCTGTCATGGTGATGCCGGAGGATCCTCTCTTCCTCCCCGATGAGTAGTGCTTTTTAAAGTGAAGCATAAAGGACTCTGCTCGTCCTATTTGTAATGAGTCGTCATCTTGTATACTCAAATCCTTAAATATTTGTAAAAAAGTTAGTAAACTATTGCTAATTAAAAATATAAGTGCTAATTTAGCGTGCTAATTCTATTCACAAGAGATTAATATGTTTTACTAAAACCTTATAAATTATGAAGTACAAAATTATAGATGTAGAAGGTATCGGACAAGTTTACGCAGAGAAACTGTTGGCTGCAGGAATTGTTGATACAGAGATGCTTTTAGAGAAATGTGCAAAACCTGCTGGTCGCAAGGCATTGGCAGAGGAGACAGAGATTAGTGAGAAACTGATCCTTACCTGGGCAAACCACTGTGACTTGATGCGTATCCATGGTGTAGGTCCACAGTTCTCTGATTTATTGGAGGCTGCCGGTGTAGATACCGTTAAGGAGTTGAAGCATCGTAAACCAGAGAATCTGCAACCGAAACTCGAAGAGGTTAACGCAGAGAAAAACCTCGTTCGCCGTGTTCCTTCTCTGAAAGAAGTGGTAAAGATGGTAGCACAGGCTGCCGAGCTTCCCGGTGTAATGGAGTACTAATTAATCCTTAATCACGATTATTGAGCCATCCTTTTCAGGGTGGCTTTTTTGTTGGTGAAAAGTTGGTAAGCGACAGGTCTTTGCTAAACTGTTTCAGATAGTTTTAGCATACACTGAAATAAATTTGCATGATTCAAAAAACCGTTATATTTTTGTATTGATATATTTGAAAACCACAAGTAATGGAATACTATTATGATAACTGTCGTTCAATCATCAGCGATGACTGTGCCATTCTTTGACATTACCATGCAAAAACGTACTGTCAGTATTGCTTTCCCACCCCCTGTGTAAGATAGATTCTTCATATTCCTTCATAATCTTATCACAATACAGATCTCTTTCATCTAATTCGTGTATCAGATAGTAATTGAAACCAATGGATATAAAAGTCACTATGCACAAGGCGATGAACAAAAAAGAACACTGACGTTTCATATTATATTCTATCTAGAAAAGTTAAACCATAATATGATCACGCACAAATCATAATGAAAAGGCGTAGATCATCTCTATACGCCTTAGAGGTTCACCACAAACCCACACACCATAATAGAGAGTCTACGCCAATATCAACTCCCAACAGGTGTGTATTTGCTCTTTTGTAAAAGATGTGGTGTATTTCTAAGGCAATTGAGCATATACTTCATAAATTACGAACGCAAAGATAAAAAGAAAATTTATATCTACAAAGGAAAAAGGGAAAAAAGATGTCATTTTCTTTATTTCTCCCTAGATTTTGAGTTAATGAGGGATTCGTTTTAAGTTATAGGGGAGGGTTTATCCCTACCCGATAGCATCGGGCACACAAGAAAGCCCCCTCCAGGGCGGGGACAGGCTCTTTTTGTGCCTATCCCCAATTCTTTATGGCCTTCAGCTATTCACTCTTAACTATCTTTCTCTATTCCTGATGCTTCACTGTTTACACCAGATGCTCAATCAGGTCAGCACGTTCTCCGGGGAGGTAGTCGATGACAGGAATCTCTACCATCGTATAGCAGCCGGGTTGCTGGCGCATGCTGGCGCGTGCTACATTCACCAATACCTGTCCGGTGAGGGCGGGGTTATTGATGCTCATGTTAAACTCCAGACGCTGATTCTGTGTCTTGCCACTGACACCCTTGCGCACGAGGTTGACGCCATGTCCCATATCTTTCACATCATCAACGGAGTTGACGGCAAAGACATGTGTCTCGTCATTAGCGAAATAAGGATCAGCCTTCACAGCAGCCGTGACATCCTCCAACTTAGCACCTTCTTCCAACTCTACATAGACCATGCGGCGGTGGATGCCCTCACCCAAAGGAATCGTCATCGACAAAGCATCCTTGACACCGGCCTTGCTACGCACACATACACTGTGTCCCATTGACATGCCCGGTCCGAAGTTGGTGTAGCTCAGTCCTTTAGGCGCTAAACTCTGCATGAGCGTGCGTACTACGGAGTCGGATCCCGGATCCCATCCTGCAGCGATGACACTCACGGTATTGGTGGCTTTGTTGACAGCCATCAGTCGCTCGCGATAGCCACGGATATTTGTATGTATGTCAAAACTGTCAACGGTATTGATGCCTAGTGGCAATATCTTCATGGCATACTCCTCACAGCTGCGGGTAGGAGTGGCAAGGATTGCTACATCAACATCCTTCAGTTCGGTGATGTCTTTCACTACGTCGTATGCTGCCAACTCAGCCGGTTTGTTTTCTGCTCCATTTCTTCTAACGATGCCGGCAATCTCAAAATCTTCTGCTGCTTCGAGCGCTTCGATGGTGAATTTACCGATGTTTCCATAGCCTACAACGGCTGCTCTGATCTTTTTCATGTTTCTTTCCTGTTTAAAATTACAATCTGGGCGCAAAATTACAAAATTAGTTACAATTGTAAAAAAGAATCCCTGTAAAAATATTAAAGTTTTTGCAGAAGTTACATATTCAAAGATTCTCATTGCCCTAACTTCCTTTATTTATACAATAAATAAGTAAATAAAACGTTTTTGTTATTGTATATATACAAACTTAGTATTATTATGATTGAATATGTAAAGGGTAGTCTTGCTGACATTACTCCCGCTTATGCTGTCATCGAGGCTAACGGGGTGGGCTATGGACTGAATATCTCGTTGAACACTTATAGTGCTATACAAGGAAAAAAAGAAACGAAACTATGGGTATATGAAGCGATACGTGAGGATGCCTATGTGCTCTTTGGTTTTGCCACAAAACAGGAACGAGACATGTTTCTGTTGCTTATCACTGTATCCGGAGTGGGAGCCAATACGGCGAGAGTAATTCTCTCGGAGATGACTGTCAACGAGCTCTGTAATGTGATATCTACAGGCAACGAACGGGTGTTGAAAGGAGTGAAAGGTATCGGACTGAAGACTGCACAGCGTATTATCGTGGATCTGAAAGACAAGATCCTCAGCAGTGGGGTGGCCCAGCAGATCTCGGTTGCAGGCGGTTCACAGAGTACGGTTGATTATGGTGTCAGGGACGAGGCAGTGGGAGCACTCACAATGTTGGGCTTCTCACCGGCTCCTTCAGCCAAGGTTGTCATGGCTATCCTGAAGGAAAATCCTGATATGCCGGTAGAGCAGGTAATCAAGCAAGCGCTGAAACAGATTAAATAGTTTAGAGTTTACGGCTTTGCCGTGATTATCGGCTGCACCTCAGCAATAAGCAAGCTTACTGCATTCGGTTTGCACGATAATTAGGGTTTAGGGTTTAGAGTTGAGAGGTGTGTCTCTGAGGTTAAGAAACTGATATGAGGGTACGTAAGCATTTAATGATATTGACCATTATCTTTGTCAGCATTCAGGTGTTGGCATGGAGTGCTGCGCCCCTGCAACAGGATAACCGGACTCGCCGACAGCAGAATACCCAGCAGGATAACCGGACACGACAACAACGACAGAATGCGCAGCAGACGGGCAATGGTGATGATAAGAAACCACGGCAACCGATCACTGCCCAACCGATCTTTGAAGATGAGGATACGATTCCCGACTCACTGCTGAATCCTCGGTGGAAGATACAACGCACACAACCCATCACCCTTGATGACCTGCAAAAGAACGCGGCCGACCTGCGGATGCCGGAGAATATCAAACAGGAGTTTGTTTATAACGATACGCTGGATGGTTATTTCGTAGGTTCTAAATTAGGTTCTTCGTATATAGGCACTCCGATGTGGATGACACCGGAGGAGTTTGACCGATGGAGTGAGCGGGAATTGCGAAGGAAGTTCTACCGCTCAAAGAATGAGCAGACGGCCCAAGAGGAAGAGAAAGAGAAATTCTCTTTTACCGACATGCATTTCGATTTAGGTCCTGCAGAGAAGATCTTTGGTCCCGGTGGGGTGCGTATCAAGACACAGGGAACTGCAGAACTGAAGTTTGGTGCAACGATGAAGAATATCGATAACCCGTCGTTGCCGATACGCAACCGTAAGACTACCACGATGGACTTCGATGAGAAAATCAACCTCAGTGTGAACGGTAGGGTGGGTGACAAGGTGAATATGAACCTGAACTACAACACCGATGCTACCTTCGACTTCGATGCACAGAGCCTGAAACTGAAATACGACGGAAAGGAAGATGAGATCATCAAGCTGGTGGAAGGTGGTAATGTGTCTTTCCCCAGTAACTCCTCATTGGTAAGGGGAGCCTCCTCACTCTTCGGTATACGCACTGACCTGCAGTTCGGAAAGCTGAAATTACAGACGGTGGTGTCTCAGAAGAAATCATCCTCGAAGAGTGTCTCTTCGAAGGGTGGAGTACAGACGACACCCTTTGAGATCGATGCCGCCGATTATGAGGAAAACCGCCACTTCTTCCTCTCACAATATTTCCGTGACTGTTATGCAAACGCAATGTCCACATTGCCGAACCTTACTACGGGCGTTACCATCAACCGTGTGGAGATATGGATCACCAACAAAACCGGAACGACTACCAATACCCGTAATATCATTGCCTTATCGGATTTGGGAGAGAATGCTAAGGTGAGCAATGCCAACTGGACTGTTACCGGACTTCAGGTACCTGCCAACCAGGCAAATACCGAGTATAGCGCGATGGTTACTAATTATGCCGAAGCTCGCAGTATTGATGCTTCGTCAACCGTGCTCGATGCCATCCCGGGATTTGTCGGTGGTGTCGATTATGAGAAACTCGAGAGCGCACGCCTACTTAACGCATCAGAATATACCCTGAACAATGCCTTGGGATATGTATCGTTGAAGACGAATATACAAACCGACCAGGTGGTGGCTGTCGCCTTTGAATATACCTATGGTGGGCAGACCTACCAGGTGGGAGAGTTTGCCGGAGATATCACCGATGTTAACCAGACTCTGTTCGTGAAATCGCTGAAGAATACCAGTAACAATCCATCGCAACCAAACTGGGACTTGATGATGAAGAACGTGTATTACCTCGCTTCATCGGTGGAGAGAGAGAAATTCCGACTCGACATCAAATACCAGAGTGATACCACCGGTGTCTATTTGTCGTATATCCCTGAGACACAGGTGAAAGACCAGACCCTCATCAAGGTGGTGGGAGCCGACCGGTTGGATAACAATAACAATGCCCATCCCAACGGATATTTCGACTATGTACAGGGATATACTGTCAGTAACGGTCGTGTGTTCCTGCCGAAGGCAGAGCCTTTCGGTGATGATCTTTATAGTTACCTGACGAGTAAAGGCATCTCGCCGACAACGGCTGAGAAATACTGTTTTTATGAGTTGTATGACTCCACAAAGACCGTTGCCAAACAAATTGCCGAGAAAGATAAGTATATCATGGTAGGGCAATACCGTGGAACCTCTGCCAATGTGATCTCCTTAGGAACCTATAATGTACCGCAGGGCAGTGTGGTGGTCACCGCCGGTGGCGTCACCCTTACGGAAGGTTCTGACTACAGCGTGGATTACTCTGCCGGTGAGGTGACAATCCTCAACCAGAGTATCATTGATGCAGGAACACCGGTGAATGTCAGTCTGGAGAGTAATACCGATTATGCGCAACAGCGAAAGACGATGGTGGGTTTAAACTGGGAATATGACTTCACGAAAGATTTCCAGCTCAGCGGTACCCTGCAGCATCTGTCCGAGCAAGCACTCACCACAAAGGTATCGATGGGCAGCGAGCCCCTGAACAATACCTTGTGGGGTGTGAATATCAACTGGAAGAAAGAGAGTCAGTGGCTTACAAACATGCTGGCGAAGTTGCCGGGTCTCCACTGTACGTTACCCTCACAGATATCGTTTACTGGAGAGTTTGCACATCTGATAGCAGGACAATCACATGGCACCCAAGACAATGCTTCCTATCTTGATGATTTCGAGAATACCAAGAATGCCATCGATGTAAGTACCCCTACCTCGTGGATTATCTCCAGTGTGCCTTCGGTATTCAGTGAGTCGCAAGACAAGAGTGACGTGTCGAGCGGGTATAACCGTGCACTTCTCTCTTGGTACACCATCGACCCGCTGTTTACGCGCCGTTCCTCATCCCTCACACCCAGTCATATCAAGAGTGATCTTAACCAACTCTCCAATCACTATGTGCGAGAGGTACACGTGAAGGAACTTTACCCGTATCGCGACCAGAGTAATTATAATGGTGCCACTGCTACCTTGCCGATCCTGAATCTGGCGTATTACCCCAGTGAGCGCGGACCGTACAACCTCGACGTGAACCTGAACAGCGACGGTACCTTGCCGAATCCGAAACAGCGCTGGGGTGGTATGATGAGAAAGTTGGATACCAACGACTTCGAGGCTGCCAATATCGAATATATTGAGTTCTGGATGCTCGACCCCTTTATCTATACCAGAAACACTCCACAGGCAGGTAGCTTGGGCGGCGACCTGTATATCAACTTAGGAGATATCAGTGAGGATATCCTCCGTGACGGAAAGAAATTCTATGAGAGTGGCATGGCAGTGGATGGCAGCAGTAACTATACCACCACACAGTGGGGAAAGATTCCTACGCAGTCGACCGTTACCTATGCTTTTGCTACTACAAGTGGGTCAAGAGATCAGCAGGATGTGGGTTACAATGGACTGACAGACAATGAAGAGCGCAGTTTCGGTGCATATCAACAATATCTGTCGGCTATCCAAGGGAAGGTATCTGCTGCTGTGTTTGACAGTATACAGAGTGACCCTGCCAATGATGATTATCATTATTTCCGTGGCTCCGACTTCGACCGTATCGAGGCACCTATCTTATATAGATACAAGCGCATCAACATGCCGCAGGGTAACTCACCGGATAATGAGAATAGTAGGGAGTCGTACAGCACGGCTTATAAGTCGACTCCTGACGTGGAGGATATCAACCAGGACTATACCCTGAATGAGTATGAGAAATACTACCAGTATCATGTCAGTATCCGTCCGGAAGACATGGTGGTGGGTAATAACTTCATTGTCGATAAGCGTGTCAGTGCCGTTCCTCTGCGTAATGAAGGAAAGGATTCCGTTACCTGGTATCAGTTCCGTATCCCCATCAAGGACTATGAGCGTAGGATGGGATCCATCAACGACTTTACCTCTATCCGCTTTATGCGAATGTTCCTGACAGGTTTTGAATTACCAATCATCATGCGCTTCGGCAGTCTTGACCTGGTGCGTGGTGAGTGGCGTATCTATGAGCAGAACCTTTCGGGTGGCAGCGAGACGGGAAAGATGTCGGTTAGTGCTGTGAATATTGAGGAGAACAATGACAAAGAACCAGTCAACTACGTGCTGCCGCCGGGTATCCGTCGTGACTTAGACCCTACGCAACCACAGTTGGTGGAGAGTAACGAGCAAGCGTTAGATATTGTGGTCACCGAACTCTCTTCAGGAGGAGCAAAGGCAGTGTATAAGAATACGAACCTCGATCTCCGACAGTATCGTCGTCTGCAGATGTTCGTGCATGCCAATGCGATGCAGCAAAATGTCACGAACCTCACTGACAACCAGTTGGCTGTGTTCGTTCGTCTGGGTTCTGACTATAAGAATAACTATTACGAATATGAGATTCCGCTGAAACTCACGGAGCCAAACAGCAAATACAATCGTTATTCGGCTTCCGACCAGCGTAAGGTTTGGCCGGAGGAGAATATGCTGGATGTGCCGCTTACGGTGTTCACCGAACTGAAAAAACAACGTAACATTGCCAAGGCGGCAGGAGCAGCATCCTATAATAAGGAATACTCCTATTATACGGAAGACAAACCGCAGAACAGGATCAGTGTGATGGGTAACCCCTCGCTGGGTGAGGTGAAGACGATGATTATCGGTGTCAGGAACCTGTCGAGCAGTGTGAAGTCGGGTGAGGTTTGGGTCAATGAAATGCGCCTCAAGGAATACAACAACGAGGGTGGATGGGCTGCGCAAGGAGCGCTGAACATGCAGTTGAGTGATGTGGGAAGTGTGAATATGAGTGGTCGCTATACATCTGAAGGGTTCGGTGGCCTCGAGGACGGTGTCAGCCAGCGAAGCACGGATAACTACGGCTCGTACAGTGTCACCACCAGTGTGGAACTCGGGAAGTTCTTCCCCTCCAAGGCAAAGGTGTCTGCTCCTCTCTATTATTCAGTAACGAAAGAGAAGTCCAGTCCCAAATATAATCCGCTGGATACCGATATGCTGTTGGATGATGCCCTCGAAGCTGCTGCTGACAAGCATGAGAAAGACTCTATCAAATCGATTGCCGTGAAAGAGACCACCACTAGTAACTTCTCTTTATCCAACGTCAGGGTAGGTATCACTACGAAACGGCATCCTATGCCTTACGACCCCGGAAACTTCTCTGTTTCATACAGTCATTCACATTCTCATCAGTCGGGTGAGACAACGGTCTTTGAGAATGAAGACAACTGGCGTGGATCCCTCAACTACAGTTATACGCCTGTGTATAAGACCTTCGAGCCTTTCAAGAAGATCTTTGCAGAAAATAAGAGTAAGTGGGTGGAGATCCTGAAACGTTTCGGACTGAACTGGTTGCCGCAGAACATCACCTTCAACACGGATATCACCCGTAACTACTATGAGTTGCAGGAACGCGATATGGAGAACATGGAAAATCCTGAATTGCCCATAACCTTCAGCGAGCAGTTCCTGTGGAATCGTGATTTTGCCATCAGATGGGATCTCACACGTAATCTTCACATGAATTTCAGTAGTGCTACCCATGCGCAGATAGAAGAACCCTACACACCTATTAATAAAGATCTCTATCCTACACAGTATGAGGCATGGAAGGATTCTGTGTGGACTAGTCTGAAACAGATGGGTACACCACTGGATTATCAGCAGAGTTTCAGGGCTTCCTATCAGTTGCCACTGAACCTGCTGCCCATCTTCGATTGGGTAAATGCCGACGCGAGCTTCGATTCTTCTTATCGTTGGGTAAGAGGTACTGATTTGGAAGATGGCACATCATTGGGTAATGTAATCTCCAATGACCGTTCGATTAACTTGAACGGTTCATTCAACCTCGAACGGCTGTATAATCATATCCCGTTCCTGAAGAAGACCAATGATCGTTTCAATAAAACCTCAACTCGTCCGAATCAACAGAACAGGAATCAGCAGAACAGGAACAACCAGAGTAATGCAAATAGGAACAATCAGAATAATACGAACCAGAATAATCGCGATAGGAGAGCATTGCCCAGAAACCAGCGTAGTTTCGAAAAGGAGATAACACTGTTGCCAGATACAACACTGACGGTGGCTCATGGCAAGAACAGTAACCGGTTGGATATCGTGGCAAAAACCAATGAGGGTAAGGTCTTCAAACTAAAATATAAGGTGCTTGACAATAACAAGATACAGATTACCTCGAAGGTTGACTCTGCCACCAAACTGAAACTCACCGTGACACCAAAGGTGCCCAATGAGCAATTGTCGTGGTATAAGACCGCACAGGTGATAGCCCGCGGACTGATGCTCGTGAGGAATGTCAGTCTGTCGTATCGTCAGCAGAATGCGATGTCGATACCGGGCTTCATGCCTATGGCCGGCGATGTCTTCGGACAGAGACGTGACGGCCTGCTGGCTCCTGGTCTTGACTTTGCCTTCGGACTGACCGATGACAGTTATATCAATAAGGCAGTAGAAAACGACTGGCTCCTGATAGACGATGGCATCTCTACGCCTGCCACGATGAACAAGACATCGGATCTGCAGATCCGCATGACTTTAGAACCGATGAAGAATTTCCGTATCGATCTGAATGCTAACCGTACGGAGACACGTGCCAAAAGCATACACTATATGTATGCCGGCATGCCGATGACACAGAGTGGAACATTCACCATGACAACACTCTCGATGAAGAGTGCCCTCGAAGGGATGGGAAATGCCAATAACGGCTATTATTCGGCCTCCTTTGAGAAATTCTGCCATTCTCTCGACCACTATCAGGCAAGGGTTCAGGCACAATACGAAGGGTCTGTTTACCCGGTAGGCACAAGTATGGCCGGACAGACATATAATGCAGAGAATGGCATGGTAAAGAAATACAGTGCCGATGTGATGGTGCCTGCATTCTTGGCTAATTACACCAGTTCGGGAGGCGGTAAACTAGATATCTTCCCATCCATAGCCCGAATGCTGCCTAACTGGTCCTTCCGTTACAGTGGATTAGGGCAGTTGCCTTGGTTCCGCGATCATTTCAAGAGTGTGAATATCAACCATTCTTATAAGAGTATCTTCGCTGTGGGGTCTTATTCCAGCTACAGCACCTTCATGGAATATATGAACGGATTAGGGTTTGTCACAGATGCTACAACGGGTAATCCTACACCATCGTCGATGTTTAATATCTCTACCGTGAGTATTAACGAGGCATTCTCACCTCTGCTCGGCGTGGATGTAACTCTACAGAATAACCTCACCTGTAAACTGGAGTATCGTACTACCAGAGTATTGAACTTGTCGATGACGAGTGTGCAGATCAACGAGTCGAGCAGTCACGACTGGGTGGTGGGCTTCTCTTATAAGATCAATGATTTCAAGTTGTTCTCTCAGAAGACTAAGAAGAGCAACTCTCGTACGGCAAACAACGGTGGCAGTGGCAACCGTCAGAATAATAACGCTCAACAACAACGACAGTCACAGACGAGTAGGGGAAGGAGTAACTTCAACCATGACCTTAATCTGCGACTGGATCTGAGTCTGCGTCAACAGGCTGCCATCGTGAGGGATATCGCTTCCATGACAAGTAATGCGAGCAGTGGTAACAATGCATTCAAACTGTCGTTCTCTGCCGACTATACCTTATCTCGTCTGCTGACGATGAGTTTCTACTACGATCGTCAGACAAACACGCCATTGCTCAGTAGTAGTTCGTATCCTACCACGATACGTGACTTCGGTCTGAGCATGAAATTCTCTCTGACGAGATAAAAGAAATGGAGAATTGATAATTGATAATTGAAAAATTATGGTTAAGGTAAATAGTTAATCTAAAATAATAGTTACAATGAAGAAGTTCTTTTTATTATTAATGCTTGCTATGGTCTCATTGACAACCATGGCTCAGGAGCGACCGAAACTCGTCGTCGGCATTGCCGTTGACCAGATGCGCTGGGATTATCTCTATCGTTATTACGATGAGTATGTTGAAGGAGGATTCAAAAGGATGATGAATGAGGGTTACAACTTCGAGAACTGCATGATCAACTACATCCCCTCTGTTACCGCTATTGGACATACCTCTTTGTTCACTGGTAGTGTACCCTCTATTCATGGAATAGCGGGAAACAGCTTCTATATAAAAGGAAAGAGTGTGTATTGCTGTGAAGATCCTGACGTTCAGACGGTGGGTAGTGAAACGAAAGCAGGACTGCGCTCTCCCCGGAACCTGTTGGTTACGACGATAGGGGATGAGTTAAGAACTGCCACCAATTGGCAAGCGAAGTTGTTTGGTGTCTCTTATAAAGACAGGGCTGCCATCTTTCCTTCTGGACACAGTTCGAATGCTGCCTATTGGTTTGATGAGAAGGCAAACGGTTTTATCACCAGTACATATTATATGAGTGAACTGCCTGACTGGGTGAAGAAATACAATAGCGGAATAAAAAAGTTGCCGTTGGATGATATACAGTACACTCCTTATGGGAATGAGATCGTGGTGGAGATGGCCAAGGCTATTATCCTCAATGAACAGTTAGGTAAGAACAAGGTAACGGATATGCTCACAATCAGTTTCTCTTGTCCTGATAAGGTAGGTCATAAGTTCGGTACCCATGATCCGAAGACACATGATCAGTATGTAGAGTTAGATAAGCAATTGGCATCGTTCTTTAGTTTCCTGGATAAGCAGATAGGTAAGGGACAATATCTCGTGTTCCTCTCAGCAGACCATGGTGCAGCCAATAGTGTACAATTGAATATGGATCATCGTCTTCCAACCGGTATCTTCCACTCGAGACAAATACTGGAGGAGATGAACAAACACTTGGCAACAATCTTCGGAAAAGAGATAAAGTATGGCAATGGCATCCAGGATTATAGGGTGGTCG
>JAEEZP010000041.1 GCA_016291915.1 Prevotella sp.
CTGGACCAGATAGCAAGCATTCAGATTCCAGGTATCAGTGCCATTACTAACTATGAGGTGGTAAGAGCAGGCATCCCCAGTGAGATTAGAATCACTGTTCCTAAAGATGGTCCGGAAGTAGGCGTTATCATTTTGACTACAAAGACCAATCAGACGATCACTACTCAGCGTGAGCTTACCTACACGGAGAATATCGAGTTTGAGGGATTCTCACCGGCATCTGTCATGCCGGGTGATGTGGTGACCATTACGGGTGACTATCTGAACCTGATTCACTCTCTGGCTTTTGCCGAGAATGTTGTGGTAGGTGAGGAGAATTTCCTTTCACACGATCGCTACAGTATCACGGTGGCTGTTCCTGAGAATGCTCAGACAGGTAAGATCGAGTTATATACGCTGGATCTGACTGCCGCTACTGAGGATGCGCTCGACTATCAGATACTTACTTCTGAGAATGCCATTGAGATAGGTGTTCCTTCCATCAGTAAGATATCTGGACGTAATGAGGCAAGTGCCCTTGGTAATATCAATGCCAAGGCTGGTGAGAAGATCACGATAACAGGTACCTATTTTAATATAGCTGAGGCTGTGAAGGTAGGTGGCTATCTCGTGGAGGATATTACAGTATCTGGCGATGGTAAGACATTGACGTTTACCTTACCGGCAGAAGCTCCCGGTGGAGATGTGCTCATCGTATGTAAGTCGGGCGTAGAGGTTCCTGTAGGTACATTGACAACTGTGAAGCCCAGTAATCTGAAGAGTGCTCCTGCTCCTGTGAAGGCAGGTGCTGCATTGACAGTTACTGGTATGGATCTGGATCTGGTGACCGGCGTGCAGTTCCCACTCGGTGATGGTAGTACGGTGGATGGTGGTGAGTTTACCGCTGCTGCTGACAAGGTGACGATCATGTCTGTTCCTGAGACGGCTGTAGAAGGCGATATCCAACTGTTGATGGCCAACGGTGAGAGCGTTACTGTTGCTTATACACTGGTGAAGCCTACCGTAACAGGATATGATCATTCATCAGTGAGTGCAGGCGGTGCTTTGACCATCAAGGGTACCAATCTCGACTTGGTGAAGACAGTACAGTTTGGTGAAGGCTCTGAGGTGGTTAATGTGGAAGGTTCTTCCGATGCGATTACCCTCACCGTTCCTATGAGTGCTCAGACGGGTTCTCCTACTCTTACCTTGGCAAACGGAACAACTGTGGCGAATGTTCCAAGCATCAATATCGAGGAGGCCGTATTCTGCTATATTACAGAATTACCCAACGACGAGAATAAGCCAGATGCAGGTAGTGTTGTAACTGTTCCAGTCAAGAATGGAGACAAACTGACAAGTGTCACTGTTGATGGAACGTTAGTGAACCATGTCTATGATGCCAAGAACTCTACTGTTACCTTTGGTATTCCTCAGACAACAGGTGCTACGGCTAAGGTTAAATTCATATCCTCTAATGGAGAGATTGAGTACAGCATGCCTGTAATGCCTGCCACACAGATAGAGAAGGTAGTCTTTACCGGACCGATTGTCGTCGATTGGAATGCAGCATGGCCTGATGGACGTATCTTCATCACATTGGATCAGTTGGAGGGAGTACCCGACAATGCTGTCATGCATATTGAGTTCAAACAGCATGACGCATGGGGACAGGTACAGATCAACTATGGTGACTGGAGCCAGATCCTGTTTGAGAATACCGACAATGGTTATCTGAAGCCTGAGCTCTACAACGATAAGAGTGTCACAGAGACAGATCTGCCGTTCACTGCTACGTTGTTGAGTAATATCAGGGCTAAGAATGGTGATAATGGCGCTATTATCATCCAGGGTCAGGATTGGACTATTAATAAGATTTCCTTCAAGTGGGAGATTTCTTTGGAGAAAGACCTGTCAACATTTATAAAGAATATGGATGGTTCCGCTATCAGTTATCCTTACCAAATGACATGGGGTGATGATGGACGTTTCAATCTGAGTCAAGATCTGCTCTTGAACGAGATTGGTGTGAAGAAAGGATCGAAACTGATGTTCTATAAGAATATCTCGAATACAGGTCAGGTTCAAATCAATAACAGTTCTTGGAGCGCACTTTATTATCTGTCAGACTGGAATGCAACAGAGGAAGTCCTGACACAAGAATTCGATGATACCCTGATGGATGCGGTCAATAATGGCGGTCTTGTCATCCAAGGCGATCTGGGTGGTATAACGAAGATTGCTATCCTTCCCTAACGATTAATAATACATAAAATTTGTATATATGAAACTGAATAATATTATCAAACTAATGTCTTTTGCAGCTGTGGCACTTATAGCCACAGCCTGCTCAGACACAGATGCGCAATATACAATACCTGAGGTGGGCGCTCCAGAGTTTGTCGCAGCAACACCCGAGAGCGATGCCGACCTGCTGTTTGGAGAACAGACCTTCACGGTGACATTCGACAAGAATATCGGCTTCGCTACAAAGAATGCAAGCCAAATAACACTTAATGGTGTACC
>JAEEZP010000042.1 GCA_016291915.1 Prevotella sp.
AACAAAAAAAAGACAAATAATGAAGATGTGTATTTACTTTTATCATAGCTATCGATACATATATACAACTACTTATTATCTTTGCAAGAATGACAGATTTTTTATATCTTTGCAGACGGCGTTTATAATATAATAAGGTATAATGAACGAGGCAACAAGAGCTTTTATTCAACAACATCGCACGGAGGATGTGCGCCGATTGGCTTTACGGAAGGTGTCCGATGTGGATGTTGACCTGTCGTTTGCCCTCAATCAGATCAAGGGATGGCAGATAGCAAGGAAGAAGATCCCTTCCTGGGCGGCTACCGATGGTATCCTTTTCCCCGTACATCTCTCCATGGAGCAATGCTCAAGTGAACAGACAGCGATGTATAAGCAACAACTCTGTAAACGGTTGTTGAAGTATCCCTTGGCACAGCATGACACGACCCTGGTGGATCTAACCGGTGGAATGGGTGTTGACTGTTCGTATATGGCAAAGGAGTTTGAGCACGCTTGTTATGTGGAGCGACAGGAAACGCTCTGTGAACTGGCGGAGAACAACTTCCCCCTGCTACAACTTGAGAAGGTGAAAGTGGTATGTGCCGATGCGGCAGCGTATCTCAGGGATTGTCCTCCTGTCACGATGCTTTTCCTTGATCCCGCCCGTAGGAATGACCACGGTGGACGTACCTATGCCATTACCGACTGTACGCCGGATGTGCTGACACTGAAAAACCTGTTGTTGGAGAAGTCTGATTATGTGCTTTTAAAACTCTCTCCGATGCTCGACTGGCATCATACGGTACAACTCTTGGGTGATGTGCTTGAGGTACATATCGTTTCTGTGGGTAATGAGTGTAAGGAATTACTGGTGCTGCTGTCAAAAAAGTTAAAAAAAGAGATGCAATTTTTTTGTGTTGATGACGAAAATGTATTCTGTCCGACACAAACAGAGGATAATAGTCTTCAAAAAGAGTCCATTCCATCGGGTGATTTCGTAGGGTGGAAATACTTGTATGAGCCCAATGCTTCTGTGATGAAGGCAGGGTGCTTTGATGAACTGTCAAAATCTTTCGCAGTGGTACAGCTGGCGGCAAACAGTCATCTGTTTGTCTCTGATCATCTTATAGAAGACTTCCCGGGCCGACGCTTTGAGATAACCGGTATGACCACGATGAACAAGAAGGAACTGAAAGGATTCCTGAAAGACTGTTCACAGGCTAATATCACCGTGAGAAACTTCCCCATGACGGTTGCGGAATTGCGCAAACGACTGCGTCTGAAAGAGGGTGGCGACACTTATCTTTTTGCTACAACCGCACAAGACAGGCAGCATATCTTAATAAAGACGCACAAGGTTCTGTCTTAGTAAATGCTTTCTAAATGACAAAACATGTGAAAAACAAATGACAGATTTGGGTATGTTGTTTTTTTTTGTTAGTTTTGCACGATAAAACATATCCATTTACACCATGGCTGTAGAAATTAAAAAGGTTGAAACGAAGAAAGATCTCAAAACATTCATTGAATTTCATTACGATCTGTATAAAGGTAACGAATACGACGTGCCCAATCTGTTCAGTGATGATATGAGCACCCTGAGTAAGGACAAGAATGCGGCTTTCGACTTCTGTGAGGCAGAATATTATCTGGCGTACAAAGACGGTAAGCTGGCAGGACGTGTGGCAGCAATCATCAACCACCGTGCTAATGAGAAGTGGCAGTCGAAGAGTGTACGCTTCGGATGGATCGATTTCATCGACGATCTCGAAGTCAGTGGTGCCCTCTTCAAAGCAGTGGAAGATTACGGTAAGGCGCATGGCATGACACAGATGATCGGTCCCCTTGGTTTTACGGATTTCGACCCCGAGGGTATGCTGATATGGGGCTTCGACGAACTGGGTACCATGGCGACGATCTATAACTATCCCTATTATCCTGAGCACATGGAGAAACATGAGGGTTTCGTGAAGGATAATGACTATGTGGAGTTCAAGATCTATGTGCCGGAGGAAGTGCCTGAGAAGATGCGGAAGATCTCCGAGATGATCATGAAACGATACAACCTCCATATCCGTACGCTGACGAAGAAGGAAATCTTCGAGGGCGGTATGGGTAAGAAGATCTTCGGACTCATCAATGATACCTTCAAGGACCTTTACGGCTTCTCGGAGTTGTCTGAGAAACAGATCGATCAGTATGTGAACATGTACCTTCCTTTAGCTGACTTGAACCTCATCCCTATCGTGGAAGACTGGACCACCGACGAGCATAAGTTGGTGGGAGTGGGTATCACCATCCCGTCACTCTCACGGGCCCTGCAGAAATGTCGCAGAGGCAGACTGCTGCCTTTCGGCTGGTGGCATGTGTTGCGTTCCTTGAAGATGCACAAGACAAACATTGTCGACCTGGAGATGATCGGCGTGCTGCCCGAATATCGTTCAAAAGGTGTCAACGCTCTGATGTTCTACCATCTCATCCCTTGGTACAACCGCTACGGCATCGAATGGGGTGAGAGTCAGGTGGAGATGGAGTCCAATGAGAATGTACAGAGTCAGTGGTCGTACTTCAACACCATCAACCACAAGCGTCGCCGCTGCTATAAGAAAGAGTTTATTTAAATTTAAAGATACTATAGTCACTATAGTTACTATAGGCACTATCAATTACTATTAATGAGCGAGATAAAGAATCAAGATCCGGAAATACAGGAAACGGTAGCGTATGTAGACGATGACATCAAGCATCTGTCTGACATGGAGCATGTGCGTACACGACCCGGTATGTATATCGGTCGTCTGGGTGACGGCACGATGCCCGAGGACGGTATCTATGTGCTGTTGAAGGAAGTCATTGACAACTCCATCGATGAGTTTAAGATGAATGCCGGTAAGCGGATAGAGATAGACATCGAAGATAATCTCCGCGTTACCGTGCGCGACTATGGTCGTGGCATTCCGCAAGGCAAACTGATTGAGGCTGTCAGTATGCTGAACACCGGTGGTAAGTACGACTCGAAGGCTTTTAAGAAGAGTGTCGGACTGAATGGTGTCGGACTGAAGGCTGTCAATGCTTTGAGCACGCATTTCGTGGTGAAGAGCTTCCGTGACGGACAGGTGCGCAGTGCTTCTTTCGAGAGGGGCGAACTGAAGAGCGATACCACTGCCGCAACGACCGATGAAACCGGCACATTTGTTTATTTCGAGCCCGACAACACCCTGTTCAAGAACTATTCCTTCCATGATGATTTCGTGGAGATCATGCTCCGTAACTACACCTATCTGAATACGGGCTTGATTATCATGTACAACGGTAGGAGAATCCTCAGCCGCAACGGATTGGAGGATCTGCTGAATGATAATATGACCGTGGATGGCATCTATCCGATCATCCATATGAAAGGGGAGGATATAGAGATAGCCTTCACGCACACCAATCAGTATGGCGAGGAGTACCACTCTTTTGTGAACGGTCAGCATACCACACAGGGTGGAACACACCAGTCGGCTTTCAAAGAGCATATCGCCCGTACTATCAAAGAGTATTTCAATAAGAATTTGGAATACGGTGATATCCGTAACGGACTGGTAGCAGCCATTGCCGTGAATGTGGAAGAACCGATGTTCGAGAGTCAGACGAAGATCAAACTGGGTTCTCAGACGATGAGCCCCGGAGGTATCAGTGTGAATAAGTATGTGGGTGATTTCATCAAGACAGAGGTGGACAACTACCTGCATAAACATACGGATATTGCGGACGTGATGCTCGGTAAGATCCAGGAGAGTGAGAAGGAGCGTAAGGCCATGGCGGGTATCACCAAACTGGCGCGTGAGCGAGCTAAGAAGGCTAACCTGCACAACCGTAAGTTACGTGACTGTCGTATCCACTATTCGGATGTGAAGAACGACCGTAAGGAAGAGAGTAGCATCTTTATCACTGAGGGTGATTCCGCCAGCGGCAGTATCACCAAGAGCCGCGATGTGAACACACAGGCTGTCTTCTCGTTGCGTGGCAAACCGCTCAACTCCTTCGGCCTGACGAAGAAGGTGGTGTATGAGAACGAGGAGTTCAACCTCCTGCAGGCTGCCTTGGATATTGAAGACGGTTTGGACGGACTGCGTTACAACAAGGTGATTGTGGCTACCGATGCGGATGTTGACGGTATGCATATCCGCCTCTTGATCATCACGTTCTTCCTGCAGTTCTTCCCCGATCTGATCAAGAAAGGACATGTGTATGTCTTGCAGACACCGTTGTTCCGTGTCCGTGCTAAACGTACGAAGATCAAGAACAAGAAGGTGATTGCCGCAGAGGATAAGAAGATCGCGGAGCAGAACGGCAAGAAGAGCGACTATATCACCCGCTATTGCTACAGTGAGGAAGAGCGCGTTAATGCCATCAAGGATTTGGGTCCTGATCCGGAGATTACCCGTTTTAAGGGATTAGGTGAGATTTCTCCCGATGAATTCGCCGGTTTTATCGGTCCTGATATCCGTCTGGAGCAGGTCACCCTGCATAAGAATGATCAGGTGCAGAAATTATTGGAGTATTATATGGGTAAGAATACGATGGAACGGCAGAACTTCATCATCGAGAATCTGGTGGTGGAGGAAGACCGTCCGGAGGAGCCCGAGATATATGATTAAGTAGTTTGTTTACAACATAGGGAAACGGAGATACAGAGATACTCAAGGTGCTGTGCCTTGTGGCTCTATGTTTAATTTTTATTGTCTTTTCAATGAGTAAAAAGATCGTTTTATTTCTTATAGGGATAGCTGTAAGTGTGTCTTTCTCGTACCCCGTACATGCACAGTTACGCCTGAACCTCGGTGCTGACAGTCCACTGCGCAAACTGCAGTTGGCAGAGATGTATATCAACGCACAGTATGTTGACACGGTGAATGAGGCAAAACTGGTGGAGGATGCCATCCGTGGCATGCTCGAAAAACTGGATCCTCACTCTACCTATGCCACCCCGAAGGAGGTGAAGGCGCTCACCGAGCCGTTGCAGGGTAACTTCGATGGTATCGGAGTGCAGTTTAATATGGTGGAGGATACCCTGATCGTCATCCAACCTGTGGTGAAAGGTCCGTCGGAAAAGGTGGGAATCCTGCCTGGTGACCGTATCGTGATGGTTAACGACACCTCCATCGCCGGTGTGAAAATGTCGCGTGAGGAGATCATGCGTCGTCTGCGCGGTCCGCGTGGTACCAAGGTGAAGTTAGGTGTGAAGCGCCGTACGGTTCCTGAGATGATGAACTTTATCGTTACACGTGATAAGATCCCTGTGAAGACCCTCGATGCCGCTTATATGATTCGCCCGGGTATCGGATATATCCATTTCAGCAGTTTCGGCAGTACCACACACAATGAGGTGGTGGAGGCCATGAAAAAACTGAAGGATCAGGGGATGGAACGGCTGATCCTCGACGTGCAGGACAATGGCGGCGGGTATCTGCAGGCTGCCGTGGCTATCGCCAATGAGTTCCTGTCTGATGGTGATCTCATCGTCTATACAGAGGGTAGGAGCGTGAGACGTCAGGAGTTCCGTGCACGCGGTAACGGTATGATGAGTACCGGGAAGCTCGTCGTGCTGGTCAATGAACTGACCGCGTCGGCAGCAGAGATTCTCTCCGGTGCCATCCAGGATCACGACCGTGGTATGATCGTTGGGCGCCGTAGCTTCGGAAAAGGGCTCGTTCAGCGACCGATCGACTTGCCTGACGGCAGTATGATCCGTCTGACCATCGCACATTACTTCACCCCGACAGGCAGATGTATCCAGAAGCCTTACAAGAAAGGTGATTTGAAAGAGTATGAGATGGATTTCGAGAATCGTCTGAAGCATGGTGAGCTGACCAACCGTGACAGTATTCATTTCGACGACTCACTGAAATACCAGACGCTGCGTGAGCACCGTACGGTATATGGCGGTGGTGGCGTGATGCCCGATGTGTTCGTACCGTTGGATACCCTCCAATATACCCGATTCCATCGGCAGTTAGCCACTAAGAATATCATTATCACCGCTACCTTGCGGTATGTCGATGATCATCGTCAGCAGCTCAAGACGAAATATCCTACGTTTGAAAAGTATCATGCGGAATTCGAGGTACCGCAGAGTATGATCGACGGTATCCTCACGGAGGCTGAGAAGCAAAAGATAAAGGCTAAGGATGATGAAGAACTGGCCAGGACGCTGCCTTATCTGAAACGTCAGTTAAAAGCACTGATCGCCCGTGATATATGGGATATGAGTGAGTATCACCAGATTATGAATGAGGTGAGTGATATCGTTCAGAAAGGTTTGGAAGTAATAAGTGGGGAGATATAACATCTCCCTTTTTTATTTCTTTCGGAGTGCCAGCGCTTTGTCTTCCGCTGCCTCCATGAGTTCGCGCTCACCGGGTCCTTTGTCGTTCAGTCCGCAGAGATGGAGAACCCCATGGATGATCACTCGGAAGAGTTCTTCCTCGTAGGGTTTCTTAAACAGTTCGGCATTACTCCTGACCGTGTCCAGCGAGATGACCAGGTCACCGTTGATGAGATCCCCTTCGTCGTAGTCGAAGGTGATGATGTCTGTGTAGTAGTCGTGCCCAAGATATTCGTTGTTCACCTCAAGGATCTTCTCATCGTCCACGAAGAGATAACCGATCTCACCGACACGCTTTCCATAGGTTGCTGCCACCGCCTTGATCCATGCGGTAGTCTCACGTTTCTTGATTTTCGGCATCTTGACGCCTTCTGCCTGGAATGTAATCATCTGGTCATGTTTTAGATTGTATGCTTATCTTTTCAGGGAAGAAACTCGGAAACATCCCTTCCGTAGTGCTGCAGTTCGCGAACCATCGAAGAACTGATATGTGCCAGTTGGGGATCGGCACAGATAAGGAGGGTTTCCACGCCTCTGATATGCTTGTTGATCTCTGCCATCTCCCGCTCATATTCGAAGTCTTTCACCGACCGGATACCCTTGATGATATACTGCGCGTTCTCACGATGGGCCAGATCGACGGCTAAGTCTTTATATACCTTCACCTCGATCTTCGGTTCTTCCGCATAGATACGTGCGATATTTTTCTGCCGGTCATCGGCCGGCGTCTGACCGGCTTTGTGCACATTCGTCTCCACCACACCGATGACGATGCGGTCGAAGAGTGGAAGCATCCGTCTGACGATATTGTCATGCCCGATGGTAAAAGGGTCGAAACTGCCTGTAAAAACACCTGTCTTCATCATTGTCATTATTCAAAAAGGTTGGGTTCCATGATATTGCCGGTATAGGGATTACGCCCGAAATGACGGTATGCCAGCTCGGTAACCATTCGTCCGCGCGGGGTGCGCTTGATGAAGCCCTCCATGATGAGGAATGGCTCATATACTTCCTCCACGGTACCGCTGTCCTCGCCGATAGCGGTGGAGATGGTAGAGATACCCACAGGACCGCCTTTGAACTTGTCGATGATCGTCAGCAGGATCTTGTTGTCGATCTCATCCAAGCCGTACTGGTCGATATTCAAGGCTGCCAAAGCGATCTTCGTGATATAACTGTCGATACGTCCGCTGCCTTTTACCTGTGCAAAGTCACGCACACGGCGCAACAGGGCATTGGCGATACGGGGCGTACCGCGTGAGCGGCGTGCTATCTCCACGGCAGCATCCTCATCGATGGGCACTTCGAGGATCTTCGCACTTCGTTTGATAATCTTCGTCAGCGTCTCCGGTTCATAATACTCCAGATGGAGGTTGATACCGAAACGGGCACGCAAAGGAGCTGTCAGCAGACCACTTCTCGTGGTGGCTCCCACTAAGGTAAACGGATTCAGACCGATCTGAATGCTGCGGGCGGAAGGACCCTTATCGATCATGATATCAATACGATAGTCCTCCATGGCGGAATACAGGTATTCCTCCACAACGGGCGACAGACGGTGTATCTCATCGATAAACAACACATCATTGGGCTCCAGGGAAGTAAGGATACCGGCTAAGTCACCGGGCTTGTCGAGCACCGGACCGCTGGTGATCTTGAAGCCCACACCCAGTTCGTTGGCAATGATATTGCTGAGGGTGGTCTTTCCTAATCCCGGAGGACCGTGCAACAAGGTGTGGTCCAGGGGCTCCCCGCGGTATTTCGCAGCCTCCACGAACACCTCGAGGTTCTGCACCACCTGTTTCTGTCCACTGAAATCCTTGAATTTCAGCGGGCGCAGTGCATTCTCGTATTCTTTCTCACTGTTAGAAAGCGTTTCTTGTCTGATATCAAAATCCTCATCCATGGGGACAAAGATACGGATAAATGAGCGAAAAGCCAAAAACATCGAAGATAAATTTAGGGAGAAGTTTCATAGTTCATAGTTCATAGTTACGAGATCTCGTAATCACGATACCTCGAACAACTCGAACAACTCATCAACAATTAAGGGTTGCGAAAAGATAGGCTTTTCCCCTCCCTTTAATACTCTTTTCAAGGTGTTTTGGTTATCAAAACCATCGGAAAAGATACACTTTTCTCCCTTTCGCAATAGTCAAATGCCATAATGAGATACGTGGTCTTCCGGTCTCTCGGTCTCTCGGTCTTCTTGTCTTTCATGATTGTCATCATGGTATTATCTCCCAACGCGTACCTTATTATTAATAATAATTAATAATGTATATTATAATATTATATATTATATTCCTTATTATTTTATCTCAGCGAACAATTATGATTATGAGGCTTGAAAAACGAAAACGAAAAGACAGAAAGACTGAGAGACCGAAAGACCAAAAGACTATAGGTGCATTATACCGTTATACCATTATACCGTGAGACCGCGAGACCGTGAGACCATTCGATTGATATACTGTTAATTTATTTAAATTTGAATAACTTTATAAAAATTTATTTGGATTTCGCTGATTCTTTTATTATCTTTGCATAGGTTATTGATAAGGCAGCCGTTCTACTTCTGTAGGAGGACCCTTTTGAAAGAAACCAACGCAAATATTAAATTATTAATCCGAAGAATATTCTTTCCCAAAGAATTATTACTTTTGTGGAGTGACTACGTCTTCATTATAAAAAATATCGTTTATGAACAGATTATTTCTTTTATGTATCTTTGCCATCAACAGTCTGCTTTCCTTTGCTGCAGATAACACCGTAAACCTGGTCGTTGACTACCAGTATAAGGGTGCCGTGGTACCTCAAGACTATCTGGGCTTGAGTTATGAGACCCGTATGGTCTGTCCGGATACCAACGGTAATTATTACTTTACGCCGGAGAATACCAAACTGGTGCGTATCTTCCAGACCTTAGGAATCAAGAGTCTGCGTATCGGCGGTAGTTCGGTGGATCAGAAAGGTGCGCCCACGCCTACGGAGAAGGATGTCGATCACCTCTTTCGTTTTGCCAAGGCTGCCGGTGCGAAGGTGATCTATTCGGTACGACTGAAGGACGGTTCCGCCACCCGGGCCGCTGCCATAGCGAAGTATATCTGCGAGAATTATCCGGAGCAGTTGGATTATTTCTCCATCGGTAATGAACCGGGGTATTACAAAGACTATGAGGGAGCGCTGAAACCCCGTTGGGACTCTATTATGAAGGCGATGCGCAAGGTGGCACCCAAGGCCCGTTTCTGTGCGCCCGATGATAATCCCAACCCGATTCTCTGCGATAAACTGTTGCGTGACTATCAGAATAACCCCCTTTCTTTGATGACGTTACACAGTTATCCCGGCGGTTGTTCGTATAAAAATCCCAATGATGCGAAGACCCATGCCGACCTGATACCTTTCGACTATGTGGAGCGCAGTCATTTCCTGCTCTCTGATGAGATGGTCACGGAGTATGCCAAGGTCTATGACCAGATGGAACCGATCCTCCGTCGCTCTCCCATCCGTATGTCGGAGACCAACAGTTATTGGTACAGTGGACTGAAAGGTGCCAGCAACTCGTTTGCCTCGGCGTTGTGGGGGTTGGACTATCTCTACTGGTGGGCTTCGAGGGGAATCGTCGGTATGAACTTCCATACGGGTGATGCCGTAGGTGGTGTCAGCATGCCTGCTTATTACGCCACCTTCGTGACCGATGGTGAGCAGTTTGATGTGCGCCCCCTGAGTTATGCGATGAAAGCTTTTGGAATCGGTGGCAGCGGACAGTTGATGCCGGTGCGCATGCCCCTGGACACAAAACAACTCTCTGCCTATGCCAAGCGCGATGACCATGGTTTTGTCTATGTGACGATCGTCAACAAGAAGGATGAGGAACGGACCATCAATCTGTCGATCGCAGAAAATATCAAGACGATTTTCTCTGCCGACTATATCCTGCTGGAGCAGTCTGCCGGTGATATCCTGCAGCAGAAGGATATTACCTTAGGCGGTAGTGCCATCCAACCTAATGGAACCTGGCAACTGGATCACTGGAATCATCTTGGTGTGAAGGATCATGCGGTGTCGATGAAGGTTCCTGCCTATAGTGCTGCCATCATCAAGATCAATACGGATGTGTACTATACGGTGAACAGTTCCGTGGAACCGATGCTGCAAGGGAAATACAAACCCACGTGGAGTTCCCTGAAGAAATTCGAGGTGCCTGAGTGGTATAAGAATGCGAAGTTCGGTATCTGGGCACACTGGGGACCGCAGAGTGTTCCTGAGTATGGCGACTGGTATGCGTATTACATGTACAAACAGGGCTCGCGTGAGAACAAATACCACCTGCAGCATTATGACCATCCCTCGAAGGTGGGCTTCAAGGATCTGGTACATCAGTGGAAAGCAGCCAACTGGAACCCTGAGCGACTGATGAAGTTGTATAAGCGGGCTGGTGCACAGTATTTCGTCACCTTGGCCAATCACCACGACAATTTCGACTTGTGGGACAGTCAGTACCACCCATGGAATGCCACCGTGGAGGGTCCGCATAAGAATATCGTGGCCGGATGGAAGGCTGCCGCGGAGAAAGAAGGACTCCGTTTCGGTGTGAGTATCCACAGTTCACGGGCATGGAACTGGTTTGACTTTACAGAGAATGCCGATGCGACCGGTGATATGAAAGGAGTGCCTTATGACGGCGTGCTGACCAAGGCCGATGGTAAAGGCAAATGGTGGGAGGGAAAGGATCCCCGAATCCTCTATGCTCGCGATCATGCCGTGAAAGGCACGGGATATTCGAACCGTGAGGGACATGAGTCGGCCATTCCGGATGCTGCCTATATCGAGAACTATTATGACCGTACCTTGGATGTGATCAACAAGTATCATCCCGACCTCGTGTATTTCGATGATTCCCATCTGCCGTTGTATCCGGTGTCGGATGCCGGACTGAAGATCGCCGCTCATTATTACAACAGTAACGCGCTGTGGCATAACGGCAGGCAGGAGGGTGTCATCACCGCCAAACAACTCACGCCCGAGGAACAGGACTGTCTCGTATGGGATGTGGAACGTGGAGCCCTGGATCATCTGCACGACAACTACTGGCAGACGTGTACCTGTCTGGGTTCCTGGCACTACGACCGTACGCGTTTTACAAAGAATACGTATAAGACAGCCCTGCGCGTGATCCGTATGTTGTCGGATATCGTCAGCAAGAACGGTAACCTGTTGCTGAGTGTTCCTGTACGTGCGGATGGAACGATCGATGAGCGTGAGGAGGCGATCCTCGACAGTGTAGCCGACTGGATGGCGGTGAATAAAGAGTGTATCTATGATACCCGACCATGGAAAGTATATGGGGAAGGACCTGATGTGGATCTTGCGAAACCTATGACCAATGGTGGGTTCAATGAGGGTAAGGGCATCTATACACCTCGTGACAAGCGCTTCACCAAGAAGGGAAATGTCGTGTATGTGATTCTTTTGCAACGTCCGGAGGATAACAAGGTGGATATCGTCTCTATGGCCGGCATGCAGAAGCAGATCAAAAAGGTGGAGGTGCTGGGTAAAGGAAAACTTTCCTACCGTTGTGATACGCAGGGACTACACCTCACCCTCCCTGCTGGTCCTCATCCCATACCGGTGCTGAAGGTGATGATGAGATAGTGAATATTTGAACAGAGGAACCGTCCCCATGTTCACCTGTTCAAATCATCCTATACCGGTGCTGAAGGTGACGATGAGGGAGTGAGCACCCACATTCGGAAATGCTTAAATAATATTTGGCATTTTTCTTTTTTAATTGTATCTTTGCGAAAATAACAATTTATCAGTTGCTGGAAAGTTATATAATAACAATAATATGAAGATGAATATGACCGACTGGATTCGGCAGATAATCCAGAACAAAGAGGTAAGTGCTATTCCTATCATGACGCACCCGGGAATAGAGATGAACGGTCGTACCGTAAAGGAGGCTGTCAGTCAGGGTATCGTCCACTATGAAGCGGTAATGAAGCTATGCGAGCAGTATCACAGTGCTGCGGCAGCTACGATCATGGATCTGACGACAGAGGCAGAGGCTTTCGGAGCAAATATCGTCTTTTCAGATATCGCCGTGCCGGCAGTAGTAGGTCGTTTGTTGTCTAATGCCGATGATATCCACCGTCTGGAGGTTCCCTCTCTGAATGCAGGGCGCATACCGGAATATCTGAAGGCGAACCTGATGTTGGCGCGTGCTATCGATGACCGTCCGGTACTTGCCGGTTGTATCGGTCCGTTCTCTTTGGCCGGACGACTATATGACATGTCGGATATCATGGTACTGATCTATGAGGATCCCGACGCTGCCCATGAACTGTTGAGCAAGTGTACGCAGTTTATCCTGAAATACTGCATGGCCATCAAGGAGACCGGTGTGAACGGTGTGGTAATGGCTGAGCCGGCCGCAGGACTGATGTCGGATGCCGACTGTATGAATTTCTCTTCATTGTATGTGAAGTATATCGTGCAACAGGTGCAGGATGATCATTTCTCTGTGGTACTGCATAACTGCGGCAATACGGGTCACTGTACGAAGGCGATGGTAGCCACGGAGTCGGCGATGTATCATTTCGGTAATAAGTGTTCGATGTGCGAGGTGATACAGGATGTTCCCAAGACAGCGATCGCTATGGGAAATATCGACCCGGTATCTGTCTTCAAAGACGCTACACCCGAACAGATGAAGGAAGTGACGAGTGGGTTGCTGGAGCGCATGCGCGACTATCCTAACTTCGTACTCTCCAGCGGTTGTGACACGCCGCCACACACCCCGAAGGAGAATATCGACGCTTTCTTCGAGGCATTGGATGAGTTTAACCGGAAGAACGCATAACCGTTGAACAAGGTAACACTGACATACGAGCAGTTAGGTATCACCTCAGCGGAGTTGTATGAGCAGATGGGGTACGGCGCATCTGTGCCCGACGAGCGTATTCTTCAGGAAGTGGATGCTGTGGTGGAGGAGGTTCAGTCATTCCTCCAACCGTCTTTCTGCTTTTTCGTGAAGTATGGCTCATTGGATCTGCAAGAGAATACGCTGACCATCGACGATACCACCTTGTCGGTCGGAAAGATCATCGCACGACAGTTGCGTGGCGCTGAGGCATACGCTTTCTTTGTCTGTACGGCAGGGGTGGATTTCGAGGCATATCAGCGCCGACTGATGGAGGAGGGTGATATGGTGAGGGTGTTCATCGCGGATGCTTTGGGTAGCGTGATTGCGGAGAAGGCTGCCGACCGGATGGAGGAGTCGCTGCAGACGAGCATCGATAAGTTGGGATGGAAACATACCAATCGCTTCAGTCCGGGCTACTGCAGTTGGCATGTGTCACAACAGCAACTGCTATTCCCTCTCTTCGGTACCCCGGAGCCCTGTGGCGTCCATCTCTCCGACAGTAGTCTGATGACACCCATCAAGTCGGTCAGTGGGGTGATCGGTGTGGGATCGGATGTGCGGCACCTCGATTACACCTGCGGCCTCTGCGATTTCGACAAGTGTTATAAGAGGCGTCGTCGTTAGTTCTTTACTTCTTTCTGTTCCGCCAGAGAGAAGTAAGCAAGAGAGAACTCGTTGCACGCTTCTATGCCATGCTCAGTCACCTCGTCTTGTACCAGCATCTCTCGCTATCGCAACCATTTTAGTTTAGAGTTTAGAGTGTAGGGAGTAGGGTGTAGAGAAGCAGGCGAAGCCTGCATAAAATAAGAACTGCGACCGTTTTAAGGGAGCAGTACCTTAATGAAAGAGCGACAGGAGGAGCGGTTACATCCCTCTCCTGGAGAGGAGAGGGCATGGGAGAGGTCGAGTCCCCTCCTTAGGCAAGGAGGGGTTGGGGAGGTTGTGAAAAGATCATTTATTAACTTTTAAAATATTCAATATCATGTCAAAAGAGAATACACCGACTGCGCATATCGGGGCCAAGTATGGCGAGATAGCCGATACCGTGATCATGGCAGGCGATCCGTTGCGCGCAAAGATGATGGCAGAGCGTTTCTTAGAGAACCCTGTCTTGTACAATAACGTCAGAGGAATGTTGGGATATACCGGCACCTACCACGGAAAGAGAATCTCCGTGCAGGGCCATGGCATGGGAATCCCTTCCATCGCTATCTATACGTACGAGTTGTTTAACTTCTATGATGTTAAGACGATTATCCGTGTCGGTTCTGCTGGATCGATGCATAAGGATCTGCATGTCGGCGACCTTGTGTTTGCTATGGGCGCCTGCACGAACAGCAGCTTTGCCGATCAGTTTGAACTCAGAGGTACCTATGCACCGATAGCCGACTTCGACTTGTTGCGTGCCGGTGTGGAAGAGGCTGAGAAGAGAGGCTTCCATTATATGGTTGGTAATGTCTATTCCTCAGATACTTTCTATGATGCTAATCCCATGGCAAAGAAATGGATGGAGATGGGTGTGCTGGCCATAGAGATGGAGGCGCCTGCTCTGTATATGAACGCTGCGCGTGTCGGTGCCCGTGCCCTGTGCATATGTACCATCAGTGACTCACTGATCACCGGTGAGGAGACGACAGCCGAGGAGCGACAGAACAACTTCATCAATATGATGGAAGTTGCCTTCGCTATCGCGTCACGATGAGGGTGATTAGAAGGGGAGTTAAAGGAACATATGTTCTGCTTGTGATGACTCGCCTACAACTCACAACCCCATGAATTCATGTATCATTGTAGGGGCAGACTTAATGTCTGCCCGGATCTACCGGGTAGGGATAAACCCTACCCCTACAACTCATGAACTCATAAACTCTGGTAATAATATCATTACCAAATAATGAAGGTGGGGCTCATTTTCTTTGAGCCCCACCTTATTGTTTATGTATCAGGATATTAATGTCCGTTGAAGAAGATGTACAGTGCGATCATCGCAATGATGAGCAATGCCCATCCCACTCTCACATCCCAAGATGGTTTGTCTGCAATCTTCTTGATCATCGCTGCCTTCTGTTCTGTCTTATCCAACAGACTGACGATGATCATAGCTACACCGATGATGACGAAGATCCAAAAGGAAAGCATCATGAAGTGCGGCCAGAAATCGGCTCCGTTAAGCACGAACAGATAGAGGATACCCGTGCCGATGCTGAACACAGTACCCCAGGTGAGGGCCATGTTAGCTGCCCTTGAGGTGGTGCGCTTCCAGAACACACCGAAGAGGAAGACGGCAGACATCGGTGGTGCGATGAATCCCAATACCGATTGGAATACATTGAACAGGTTCAGTCCCTTGATACTGTCTATCGCCACACAGATGATGACGGACAGTATGGCACCGATAACGGTGACAACCCTACCCATGTGGATAATCTGCTGTTGTGTCGCCTCCGGGTTCTTCTTGACAAAGATATCCATGGTGAAGACCGTACTCAGGGCATTCAGTGCCGAACCGATCGTACTTACCAATGCAGCGGTGAGCACGGCGAGCACCAATCCGACCATACCTACAGGGAAGAGGTTGGTGACCATCGTCATGTATGCCTCGTCGGGATTCTTCAGGGCAGGAAAGAGAGCCAGACAGAGTACACCGGGGAGGATATACAGGGGCACATCAAGGATCTTCAGCCATCCGGTGAAGTTCGCGCCGCGCTGTCCTTCATTCAGACTCTTGGCGGCTAAGACAGGTTGTACCATCGACTGGTCGGTACACCAGAACCAGACACCCATGATCGGATAACCCAGGAGTATCGGCAACCAGGGGAAGTCGGGATTATCGTTAGGCAGGAACAGGTTCCAGTAGTTGGCCGGCACGGCAGCAGACAAACCGCCGATGCCACCCACCTTGATGAGTCCGGCAATGGTGAGCGTGGCAGAGACGACGATCAGCAGGATCATCTGATAGACATTCGTATATGCCACGGCTTTCAGTCCACCTAACATCGTGAAGAAGGCGGAGATACCCAACAGGATGAGTGCCGAGGCCCACATAGGAATGGAGAAGACCTGACGGATGAGGATACCACCGGCGAAGAGGGTCAGTGCCAACCAGGATATCAGGATGGTGACGATGGTGTACCACGCGAGAATATTACGGGTGCCCTGCCCGAAACGCAGTCCCATGAACTCCGGCAATGTACTTACATTGGTACCCAGGTAACGGGGTGCGAAGACGAAAGCCAACAGGAAGATAAACACAAAGGCATACCAGGCATAGTTACCGGATACAATACCCGTGGTGAATCCCGCTGAGGCGGAGGCTATCAACATCGAAGGACCCACATTGGTGCCCCACATCGAGAATCCGATATGATACCAGCGCAGGGAGTGTTCTGCCAAGAACAGACTACTTCCCTTCTTCCGTTTCGTACTTGCCCATATTCCTATTGCCAACAGAATGACGAAGTAGGCAATGAGGATGGTCCAATCTAATGTTCCTAAAAATTTTGCTTGCATAGGGTTTAATAGATATTATGGTGGGCTGATAAGTTCTTTTACCAACCCACCGTAGTTTGTTGTTAAAGTTTTCCTAACAGTTGTTTGGCCACGGTAACGGCGGAGTTGGCATTGTCACTGTAACCGTCGGCACCGATCTCATCGGCATAACCCTGAGAGACGGGGGCACCACCCACCATCACCTTTACCTGATCGCGGATGCCGGCTTCCTCGAGTGCATCGATCACCACCTTCATATAGCCCATGGTGGTGGTCAGCAGGGCCGACATACACAGGATATCGGGCTGGTTCTTCTTCACCTCCTCGATGAACTTGTCGGCAGACACATCAATACCGATGTTCACCACCTCGAAACCACAACCTTCGAGCATGGATGCCACCAGGTTCTTGCCGATGTCATGAAGGTCACCCTTCACCGTTCCGATGACGATCTTTCCTAAGGAGCTGGTGCTCTCACCAGCCATCAACGGTTTAAGGATCTCCAAACCGGCTTTCATCGCTCTACCGGCCATCAACAACTGGGGCACGAAGGCTTTACCATCCTGGAAACGCTGGCCTACCTCTGCCATGGCACGGATCATCTCATTATTGATAATCTCCTGCGGTTTCTCACCCTTGTCGATGGCCTGTTGGGTGGCTGCTGCACAGTCGTCCGACTTACCGTTGACAATACTGTCGAAGACAGAAGGACCGGCAACTGCGACAGACTCCTTCACCTCTTCTTTCTCCTCCGGTTCACGCTCCGGGGTAGGTACTACCGGAATGGCATGTGTGCTGTTCGGATTATGCGGTGTCACCCAACAGCCCGGTGCCGGCTCAGCCAGTTCTGCGAGCTTCGCCATGTGCTGATCGTTCGTACCGCAGCAACCGCCCACCATATTGATAAGGTGCTGGTCGAACAGCGGCCACATCTCTTTCTGGAAGATATCGGGAGTGGTCGTGTATTGTCCGTTCTCATCCGGCAGTCCTGCATTAGGGAAGGTTATAATATAATAAGGTGTCTCGTTAGCCAGACGACGGATCAGGTTGATGACCATCGGGATATCCGGATTGCAGTTAATACCCACGGCAAAGATAGGATAATCCTTCAGCGTCTTGACAAATTCGATGATATTCTGTCCGATCATGTTGAAACCCTCTGCGGTACGTACCGTCAGACTGAGGATGATCGGCAGTTCACAACCCTTCTCTTTCATGGCTCTCATAGCGCCTTCAACACCGGCCTTGGCATTCATCACATCGAAGATCGTCTCGAGGATCAGCGCATCCACACCACCGTCGATCAATGCCTCTGCCTGTTCCTGATAGATGTCAGCCATCTCGTTGTAGCTAACCTTTGCACCCTCCATGGAGACCGTCTCACGGGTGGGTCCCATACCACCGAAGACATATCGGGGCTTGGCGGGATTCGTCAGTGTAAAACTGTCTGCCAGTTGCCGGGCCATCAGTGCTGCCTGGAGGTTCACCTCCCTCACCTTGTCCTTAAACTCCACCGGCAGGGAGATACGCTGACCGTTGAAGGTATTGGTCGTGATAATATCCGAGCCTGCTGCCAGGAAACGACGGTAGATCTCCAGGATAATCTCCGGTCGTTCGATGGTGAGGTATTCGTTGCTTCTTACATTCTCCAGATGGAAACTCTGGATGGTGGTGCCCATACCACCGTCAAAGATGAGGATGCGTTCTTTCAGTTGACTCTCCAACGAAGGACGCTCAACGGGGATAAGGGGTTCGGTAGCGGTGCCCTTACCCAGTGTGATCTTCCTGACGGGTTTCTTCTGCATATCAACCAGGCTCTTGTATTGAGGAGCCTGTGGCTGCTGTTGGATATCTATCTTGCTGTCAATGTCCTTAAACTGTGCTTCCGTCAGACGGATAATCTCTGCCACCTTACGCTCAGGTTCTTCCTTCGTCTGGAATTCCTCCACGATACGCATAGCCTGCTCCACCTCATCCTCATTGTGGAAGTCCATCTCCAGATGTACACCGTCACCGCCGATATTATCCAACAGCGGTTTCAGTTCATCCAACGTTACCCAGCACGCCATGATACTCTTGCCGCCGGCAAGGATCTGCTTATACAGATCATACCACTTCGCACTGCCACCCTGCGGTTGTCCCACACCGGGAGTCCACTGAATGGCATTCAGTTCTTCCACTTCCAGCAGTGCTGGCAGATGATGGATGGCTCCCACACCATCAAGGTGGTAGAGGGTATAGTCGATCTTCTGACATTGCTCACGGATGAACGGCTGTACGAACCGACGGTAATCCTCCACGCTGATCATCGTAGAGATATCACTCTGCAGCTTTGCCATCTTACCCGGTGCCCAGGAAGAGAAATAGCAGAAAGCCATCTCATCGCCCTCACGGATAATATCGTAGAGCTCGTCGAATACCTGGAAATAGACATCGTTGATAAACTGCATCTGTTCTTCGAGTACCTCCGGCTGCATCACCGTGTCGAGCAACACCTTGTCGGTGCCCTTCATGGCTGCCAGCACGTCAAGACCTTCCATCAGGTCGGGCATACCCACATAGTAATGCCCCTGTGCCTTCGCCTTGCACGCCTTCAGTAATTCCTTGTGTAAGAGCCAGTTTGGATGCTCTCTATTGAAGGTAAGCTTGTCGGAATAGTTGGGATCCGGGTGAATCCATATCGTATCCTCCCCACCTTCAAAGACACCACCGAGGATGGCTGCCAGAGAACCCGGTCCTAACTGGGTGTTGGCAACGGGCAGTATGTCGGCTTTCAGACAACTGTGTGCCACATACCAGTCCAGATACTCTGCACGCCACTGGGGATCGAACCATTTCTGATTCAGGTCTTTCGGCGGTTGTGGAGCCGGGATATCCGCATGCGGGGTTACTCCTTCCTGAAAATGTTCCCACATATTCAGGACGATACCCTTGTGGTTCCACCAGTTGACATATCTTTTCTTTGTCTCTTCTAAATTAACCTTCCAAGTATTCATATGATAAATTATAAGTTGATTCCTTTAAATTGTTCATCGATGGTGATCAGCATGGTCTTCGACAGATCCATCTCGTCGGTACACTCCACATGGTCAGGATACATAGGTATCTGTGCGCCTTCCCTCACATAGACCGGCATCTGCTCCAATGGAATATGGTCGAGATGTATCCACTGATTACCTGTAAGACGTTCACCTGTAAAGAATTGTACCCAATGGCCTTCTGGCAGATACACCTCGCGACAGTCTTCGCTGTTCATGACCGGAGCCACTAAGAAATCATGTCCGAAGAAATACTCATCATCGATATGCCAGACAGTAGGATCCTGCGGATATTGGAAGATGAGTGCCTCGATGATGCTGTGGCCCGACTGTGTGGCGATGATGCTCTCCTGTAAGATATACGGGATGAGGGCATATCTGAGGTTCCACCATTTCTTTACGATGGGAGGGATGTCGGGATAATGCCAGGGCTCCCGTTTGTTGGTGCCGTGATAACGGATATGTGAGGAGAAGACACCGAACTGTGTCCATCTCACATAAACCTTATCATCAACGATGCCGTTCATGAAGTTCGGCAGGGTATGGAAGCCCGGCACGTCATGACTCCAGAAGGCGAAACCGGAGAGTCCGAAGTGTAATCCGCCCTTCAGGGATCCTGCTAAGCCATCCCATGACGAACAACTGTCGCCACCCCAGTGGAGGGGATAACGCTGACAACCTGCCCATGCAGCCCTTGCCCATACGATGCCGTCGCCGGTCACCTCTTTCGTTATCTCATAAGCTGCTTTCTGATAGAGCAGGGCATAGAGGTTGTTGAGCAACTCGGGTTTCATGTTCTTATACACGGCATCCATGTGGATATTCTCTCCGAAGTCGGTCTTGATACAGGTAACACCCATATCCAACAGACGTTTGAGCAGTCCTTTGTACCACTCGGTGGCTTTATCATACGTAAAGTCGATGGTGCCGGCATAGTCGAGCGTGGAGAAGTTGGATCCTTCCGATGCCTGTTGTTTGGTGAGCGGACCGATATAGTCATTCTCACGTGCTTCATCGATCTGTTCGGCATTCTCTGCCACGTAGGGCAACTGCCAGAGGGAGACGCGGAAACCGTTGTCTTTCAACCCCTTGATGAATGCAGGAGGATTTGGGAAACGCTCTTCATTGAATTTCCATTCGCAGAGCCAGTCGGTCTTGAACCAGCCGGTATCCAGGTGGATCACATCACAGGGATAATGCTCCTCACGCAGACGATGGCAGATGCCGTTCACCTCATCGGCAGAGAAATAGGTCATCCTACTCATCCACACGCCAAAGCTCCACAATGGAGGCATCGACGGATAACCGGTCAAGTCGCGGTAGCCGCGGATGATTTCCTCAATGCTGTCACCACCGATGACGAAGGCATCAATACGTGCCTGATCATTCAGATACTGCACACTGCGGGAGGAATGTCCTGCCAGCGAGAGTTTGGCATAAGCACAGGTATGGTAGAACGTGCCATACATACGACTCGACAGATAGAAAGGAATATTCTTATACGTACGACGGTTGTTCACACCTTGTCCGTCTTGGTTTTTTAGGAAGAATGTCTGTCCGCTGAGATCCATCTTCATAAACCGCTCACCGGTACCCGCGAAACACTCGTCGTGCTTACACTCGAACGAGAGGGTGGCACGGTCGTCATTCCCTTCAGTCTTGCAATAGGCTAAAGGAAGTGCATCGTAGCGAGGGGGAGAGAAATGATCGTAGGCAGCCAGACGGATTTCTTTGTTTCCGTCGGGATACAGTCGGATATCAATGGTCTCTTGCGGGTCGGGCTGCAGACTGCTCCAGCGATCCACAGGAGCTTCCTCCAGATTGATGAAAGCGCGCATCACCCCATCTGCAGAGCATACTCTCCAGTTGGCTCCTTCTTTCTGTAGGGAGAGGGGCTTTCGCTGTATCCGCTCAGAGAACTGCAGCATCTCCGACTGTTCTGTCATCGGTTCTTCGGAAACAATGTCGATATATAGTCGGATGATCTTCGGTTCGTAATAACGGATAAACAGTCGGTGTGTCTCCTGTGGCACCTGCAGATCGGCAGCCATGTCATTGTCAAGCACCTGTTTCTGGAAAGGAACATCCAGACAGATATCCCCGTCTTTCTCAAATATAGCGGTCGGCCGATAGGCTTTCCATAGCGATTCGTCTTTAGACAGATTGACATCAAAGTCAAGGAAATCAAATAAATGATAATTCGTCGGTCTCATTTATAATTGAAAATTTATAATTTATAATTGATAATGGATTTGCTTTTCCACTCTATAACAAGCTCAGGGAGTTGCCGTAATAATACCTTCTCAGATCAATATCCCAAGGGTAATCATAACTCTACACTTTACACTCTACACTCTACACTCTACACTCTACACTCTACACTTTACACTCTACACTCTACTTCACCTGCGGACCGTTATTGCGGATGATCATGGCAGGCCCCGGTTGGTTATAACCGAAACTCTCAGAGGGCATCCAGTTGTTCTCCACCGTATAACCGTCGGTGGCTTCATCGAAATAGATGCAGAAACCACGGTCGTTGGTAGCGTAGGGTGCCTCGGTGGGCGCTTCTATCCTGTTGTTGATGATAAACGACCCTGGCTGATTACTCAAGGTGTAGATACCACCGGCATCATACAACTGCTTGGCGAAGCGATGCACGTAGTTGCCTTCGATACGGTTGTCATGCATGCCACTTTGTAAGGCTGTCCAGCCCCATCCCACGCAGATACCTGAGTAGTTGACGTCACACACCTCGTTTTGTACTATATTGATATTGCTGACATAGCCTGCGGCAATACCCACGGCGCCCCAGTCTTCGTTGGTGGCATCTTGGATACGATTCTGTTTGATGGTGATGTTATCACAGATATTCTTTCCGAGGTAGGGGATATGCGTCTCAAAACCCTGTTCACCGAAATAACCGGCCATGATAGCTGTTCCTCCGATATCCTGAAAACGGTTGTTGAGGATTAAGGAGTTGTTGACAAAGCCCTCCAGGTCGAGTGCGGTGGCAGCAAGATGGGTGAAGGAACAGTCTTGGAATGTCAGACGCTCGGCATAAGCACCGGCGACAGCAGCTTCCGGACGGGCTATCCATGCCTGGTTCTCCAAGGCTGCCTTATGGAAGAGTCCCGGTGTCTGTAGCTTATAGGCATCGAGCATGCGGAAACCACCCTGCAGGGTGACATGACCTTCGTAAGAGGGGCGCTGCCAACCGGCATAACAGAAGGTGGTGCCCACGAAGTGAATATCAGTGACGGGGCGCTCCTCACTGCCGGCCATATGGATAAGTTGTTCAAGATGAGGAATCTCCACGGTAGCCTTCTTCATATCCTCACCATTCAAGGGATAGTAGTAGATCTTTCCCGAGGGATAATCCTGATACCACTCACCAGGCTCGTTCAGGAAGGCTTTGGCATTCACCAGACAGAAAGAGGAATTACCCTTCTCACCACCGATGACAGGTTGGGGCCAGGGATGTGCGAACTCCAACTGACTCTCCGGCTCATGGAAACGGACAACGGTGTTGTTGCCTATCTTCTTCATCTCTTTTACCCGGAGGATGGCGATGGCCCAACGCTGATGAACAAGCATCTCGAGTTGGTTGGCATCTGTCAGATTCTCTTTGGGCGTGGGGATGGTGATCGTCTGTTCCTTGGCGTTGAAGTCAATCATCCGCTCCATCTTACCGGCAGCAAACTGCTGGGCACGTAAGGCTTTCCTGCCGTTCACCCACAACTGCCGGGAATAGATGATCTTATTCCCATCCATAGGAGCATCAGCCACCCACAGCTTACCTTCCTTCTTCCAGTTCTTCACACTGACAGCTCCTGAGATCGTTCCTCCGTGGATGATCGTGGGAGAGGCAGCGGTACCACTGTCTTCCGGACGGATAAGGAGCGGTTTGTTCAACCGGTAGGTATTGTCATCCAGATAGATATGAATACCTCCTGTTGCCTCCGGCGCGTTCAGTCGACGCCATTCTCTGGCTTGGAAGAGTGCCTCCTCAAGAGAGGTGTTCTTATTCACGTGTATCTCTCCTGCGTCTGCAGTTATCACACAACCGGTTAGCATAGCGAAAAATAAAATTAGTTTATTCATAAAAGATTGCAGTTTGTTCTGAAAGTAAATGAATCCACGGTAGTTATTGCTGCCACCGTATAGACGGCGATGTTTCAGCGAGCGAGCCATGACCGTTGGTTCCCGTTAACGTTAGCGTTCCCGTTGACGTTTCCGTTCACCTCCGGACAGTCAGACAACCGTGGCATGATAAAATAATCTGTTGCACGTGTCTTGGCCGTGGTGTATATCTCCAACTTCGGACCAGGCACCATCGGACAGTAGTTCAACACCTTTTGAACCCTTGCCTTCTGCTGCTCCGTGAATATGTTACCTATGGTGTACATATAGTCGAGGATATTGTCAGCACGGTATTCACTGCCGTCGGCACAACTGATTCGGCGGAGCACGATGTCGGCATCGATCTTCCCGCCACTGGCAGCAACCTCATCCATATAACGCGACAACTCCTGCTCGTAGGCATTATAGTCGCAGTTCTTCGTATCATCACAGTAGTCATCCTCATAACACTCGTTCTGCGAGAAGGTGTGAAGGAGTCCGATGTAATGCCCGAGTTCATGGGCAAGGGTAAGGGTGACATAACGTGGATTGATGGTGCGCGGTTCCTGATCCTGATCGATAATCTGGTTATTGATGGTCACACCCCACGGAAAGCCCAGTGTCTTGAATGTTTGCAGTTCTTTACCTGCCTGATTCGCCAATCCGTCCATCGTATGCTCAGTAGGCATCACAGGAAGGTCGGAAACACCTAAATTTTTCTTTTCGCTGTAAGCAAACACGAAAATGTTGATATACCGCTGAAAGTCCTGGTTGAGATAACCATAGTCGGTATTGTTCTGCGCCAGGAACTTCATGCTTGAGATCGAATCTACCTTAATGGCTTCGCGCATGACACCCGGTTCTTCCAGTTCTTTACCGGTCTGATCAAACTTCGCCAACTCAAACTGAACGTTCATCTTATTGTTGGCATACAACCGGTTCACTCCTTTCAGGATCTCTGCCATCCTGCCTTCTGCGGGATACTGCAAGGGGTCATTCTTGTCCTTGTAAAGGATGTGGAAGATCACCGGCAGATGGTAGGTGAAGTCATCCAGACTACCTTGGAAAGCGGGTTGTGACAAAGCGATGGTCTCGGTGTCTCCACCCGATTTGATGGTAAGGGTGCCGCTACGCTGTTGGTCAGACAAGTTCGGTTTTACCCACAGTGTCAACGTCTTATCCCCTTCACCACTCATTTGATAGGGGCCGCACCAGTCCACATCCGACCTGGCCGTCCATTTGCCGGGAGCCTGAATGTTAACGGCCTGTTCCCAGATATCCTGCTTCAGGTTCAGCGCGTTGGTGGAAAGCGACAGAGGATGGTCCTCGTTGCTGCAGGCAATCGTCAGCAGCAAACCGGATATGTAAAAAAAGAATCTCCAATTTTTCATGTGGCAAAGATAGTGATTTTTCTCCTTATAACTTGATTTATGTTACAAAAAAGCGCTTCTTTTATCATGTTTTCACTTTCATATTTTGTATTGTGTACTTTTATTCGTATTTTTGCATTTCAAATAACAGAATAGTAAAAAGAAGTTTTTAGAATAAAGATTATGGCAAAGAAAGCATTATTGATGATTCTCGACGGATGGGGAATCGGAAAACATGGACAGGGTGATGTGATTTATAATACACCGACACCTTATTTGGATTATCTGAACGCAGTGAGTGCGCATTCACAGTTGCAGGCATCCGGTGAGGATGTGGGACTGCCCGACGGACAGATGGGTAACTCTGAGGTGGGTCACCTGAACATCGGTGCCGGTCGTGTGGTTTATCAGGATCTGGTAAAGATCAACCGTGCCTGTAAGGATGGCAGCATCATGGAGAATCCTGAAATCAAAAGTGCTTTCGGTTATGCCAAGGAGACCGGTAAGAAGGTTCACCTGATGGGACTGACCTCCGACGGTGGTGTACACTCTTCTTTGGAGCATCTCTTCAAACTGATTGAGATCGGTAAGTCTTACGGTCTGAAGAATCAGGTGTTTGTACATTGTTTCATGGACGGCCGTGATACCGACCCTCGCAGCGGAAAAGGCTTTATCGAGCAAGTGGGTAACTGTTGTTCTGAGAATGATGCCGCCATCGCCTCTATCGTCGGTCGTTTCTATGCCATGGACCGTGACAAGCGTTGGAATCGTGTCAAGGAAGCTTACGATCTGCTCGTAGAAGGGAAGGGTAAGCAGGCTGACGACATGGTGAAGGCCATGGAAGAGAGTTATGCTGAGGGCGTTACAGACGAGTTTATCAAACCGATTAACAATCAAACGGTTGATGGAACGATCAAAGAGGGTGATGTGATCATCTTCATCAATTTCCGTAACGACCGTGCGAAGGAGCTCACCATCGTGCTCACCCAGCAGGATATGCCCGAGGAAGGCATGCATACCATCAAGGATCTGCAGTATTATTGCATGACGCCGTATGATGCCAACTTCAAGGGCGTGCACATCCTCTTCCCGAAAGAGAATGTGGATGACACCCTCGGTGAGTATCTCAGCAAGATGGGTAAAAAACAGTTGCATACCGCAGAGACGGAGAAATATGCGCACGTAACATTCTTCTTCAATGGTGGTCGTGAGGCTCCGTTCGAGAATGAGGACCGTATCCTCGTACCTTCTCC
>JAEEZP010000043.1 GCA_016291915.1 Prevotella sp.
AGAAACCGTATTCCACCTTCGTAGGTTCATAATAGGTATAGATACTGGTTTGTCCTACACCCAGCAACATATCTTCTGCAAGTGTTACCTTCGCAGTATCTGTCACCTCATTCTTGTGCTTGAAGGCAATGGTTACCGTACGTGCAGCCATGCTATCTTTCCTGTTTTCCGCAGTCGAGAGCATATCCCTCAAGACGTTCATCTGATAAGTGAACTCATTCCAGGAATCAATGGGTTTGTCATTAAGACAGGTGATGACATCTTCTTTCTGTATACCAATCTTTGAAGCGATGGTATTCGGCATCACACTGTCGATGTCGGCAGGTACAAACGGCCGTGCAAAGGGTGGGTCACTCTGTAGCATGGTGAGAAGACTCATATCCTCAGGCATGTTGATAGAGACCTTCTTGCCGTTGCGGAGCACTTGTACCGTCTTAGCCTCGGTGATCCTGCGGAAGACATCCACATCAAAACGTCCGAAGGTCTTGTTGTCGTAGCTGTACAACACATCATGATCCTGGAAACCAAGGGCCTTCGCTTCTTGGTTGTATTTCATACCCATCGACATGTCGCTGACGGCGATATAGCTGTCGCCCCAATAGAACAACACCATCGAATAGATAAACAATGCCAGCAGGAAATTCACCAGCACACCACCGATCATAATCAACAGTCGTTGCCATGTCGGTTTCGTACGGAACTCCCAGGGTTGCTCCGGTTGTTTCATCTGCTCCGTGTCGAAACTCTCGTCGATCATTCCGGCAATCTTACAATAGCCACCCAATGGCAGCCATCCGATACCATATTGCGTGTCACTGTTCTTGGGCTTGAACTTAAAGATGCTTCCATCCCATTTGCCAATGCCAAGATCAAAGAACATATAGAATTTGTCTACGCGTACTCCGAAGAGCTTGGAGAAGAAGAAATGTCCTCCTTCATGAAGTAATACCAGCAAACTGATGGCCAGTATGAATTGTAACAGTCTTATTAAAAATACTTCCATTATTTATATGATCCTTCATTTAATAATTCATTTGCTATACGTCGTGCCTCCAGATCTGTCTGCACATAAACCTCATAGTCGGGATTGGCCTCGAAGGTGGCACGCTGCATCGTACGTCCGATGATATCACCCATCTGCAGGAATCCACAGCGATCCTCTAAGAATGCACGATTGACAACCTCGTTGGCTGCATTGACGATACAGGGCATATTACCTCCCTTAGCGATGGCTTGATAGGCCATGGCCAGACAAGAGAACTTCTCCATGTCGGGCTCAAAGAACTCCAGGGGATGCCGGAAAAGGTCGAGACGCTCACCACTGAGTGACAGTCGTTCAGGGAAAGAGAACGCATATTGGATGGGCAGACGCATGTCGGGAACACCTAACTGGGCTTTTACCGAGCCGTCGGCAAATTGCACAGCACTGTGGACAATACTCTGCGGATGTACCAACACCTGTATGCGGTCGGCACTGACGCCGAAGAGCCATTTTGCTTCAATCACCTCAAAGCCTTTGTTCATCATCGATGCACTGTCGATCGTTATCTTTGCTCCCATATCCCAGGTAGGATGACGGAGGGCATCAGCCTTCGTCACGGTGGCAAGCTGTTCTTTCGACAACAGACGGAATGGTCCTCCGGAAGCTGTCAGGAGTATCTTCTCAATGGCGTTGTCACCCTCTCCGACGATACTCTGGAAGATGGCTGAGTGCTCACTGTCAACCGGGAGGATTGGCACATGATACTCGTTGGCTAACCGACAGATCAGTTCTCCTGCCACCACCAATGTCTCTTTATTGGCCAGGCAGATCTTCTTGCGGGCCTTGATGGCGTGGATGGTAGGACTGAGTCCTGCAAATCCCACCATGGCCGTGAGCACCATGTCGATAGGCCCGGCTTCTACGATCTCATCCAAGGCTTTACTTCCGGCATACACCTTGATGTCGGGTTCGTCGCTCAGCAATGACTTCAGGCGGTCATAATGTGCCTCATTGGCAATGACGACGGCTGCCGGTTTGTATTTATGTGCTTGTTCTGCCAACAGTTCAACACGGTTGTTGGCCGTCAGACAATATACTTCAAAACGGTCGTTGTGCTCCTCGATGACCTCCAGCGCCTGTGTGCCGATAGATCCGGTAGAACCCAGAATGGCTATTTGTTTCTTCATCTTATGATAAGTCGAGCAACCCTTCAGGCAACTCGGTGGTAATTATTTTTTCTTGGTTGTTTATCTCTATAATAAGGTCGTCGGCTGCGGGTAGCAACACGGTCTTCCCGTGATGGTCAACATAAAAGAGTATGTTCTCCGTGGAATCATCCACATCAACAATCTTCCCTACAACACCCTCATGGATGTCGGTGATCTGGTAGCCCACCAGTTCTTCCCAAGTCATATCCTCCTCAGTATGATCCGACAAGGAGCGCGGGAAATATACCTCGCAGTTAGTTAACTCACGTGCCTGTTCCACGGTGGTGATGCCGTCAAAGACGATCCATGCTGTCTCGTTCGACTTAAAACGATACTCCTCGATAAAGAAGGGCACGAGGATGCCGTCAACTTCAACGATCAGATAGTCAGCATCAACACGGTCGAAGATATCGTCGGTGAACATAAATGTGATCTCCCCACGAACACCGTGTGGCTTACCTAAACGACCGATATGAAAAACCTCTTCTTCCGAAATCATACACCAACTCTAACTCTAAACTCTAAACTCTAAACCCTAAACTAAATAGATGTTCTCTTTATCGAGGCCCCTAACGCGTTCAGACGATTTTCTATATCCTGATAGCCACGGTCTATCTGAGCGATATTGTCGATACGACTTGTTCCCTTCGCACTCATCGCGGCTATCAACAGA
>JAEEZP010000044.1 GCA_016291915.1 Prevotella sp.
AATACGACAAGCGTATCCACGACTTTGGGACCATCTATGAGAAAGACGGTAAGGTGAGTCATACGTTTGTCTTTACCAACAAGAGTAAGGAGATTGTTACTGTTAACGAAGTGAATGCCTGGTGTGGTTGTGCGACGGCAGCATTCTCTAAAGAGCCGGTACGTCCGGGTAAAACCACAAAGGTGACGATCACTTTTAACCCCGACCACCGTCCTGGCAAGTTCTCGAAAGAAGCCGTGCTGATGCTCAACGGGGGAAAATACTATACCCGTATCTGGGTGAAAGGTGATGTGATAGGCATGAAGCATCCCGTAACCGAGGATCACCCATACGCTTACGGCAGCGGTTTGTATATGAGTCATCAAGTACTGCCCTTCCCACCCATGAAGGTGGGTGATGAGGATGCTGTGCGTCTGTTGGTGGCCAACGACACGAAGAAAACGATGACGGTGGAGTTTATCCGCCGACCGAACAACCGTGTGTTGCAGTTTCCAAAGCGTCTCGTACTCAAGCCGGGAGAGAGCACCAAGGTGTTTGCCCGCTACAAGATCCTGAAGCCCTACTCCTACCGCCGCTGCATTTATATCATCCCCAAGGTGAACGGCAAAGAACTGAAGCCACTGAAGATCAGTTTTCTTCCGACACTGTGATCTCCATGTATCTAGATACATATACCAACAAATAATACGCACAACGATAAATTGTTTTAGTCTTTGTTAATTATCTATTAAAAAGATGGCATAATCTTGTTGCTATCCTCATTCTGTATTACCTTTGCGACTAAAATACAGGCTTTACGAGTCATGAATTATCGCAAAATCATCATATTGCTCATCTTCTCTTTTCTGCTCCCTACCCTGCTCTCTGCCCAAGGTATGCAGCGAAAAGTATCCTTCATGGTGATCGACAATGAAGACAACAGTCCGTTAACCGACTTTACGGCTACGTTGATGACCTCCGACAGTACCATTGTCAGGACGATGGTACAGAAACGTGATACTACCCAAGTAATCTGGGGATGGGGGTATGCCTCCATACCGTTCACCGGCAAGGGGAAGTTCATCCTTAAGATTACGTCATTGGGTTACGAGACACTGTTTACCGATTTTGAAGTAAAGTCGAACCGTCAGGCTGAGATCAACCTGCGCACGCTACGAATGACTTCAGAGATAAACATGCTCGACGAGGTGACAGTTACCGGCACGAAGATCAAGATGGTGCTCAAGGGGGACACTGTCGTCTATAATGCTGATGCATTCCGACTTGCCGAGGGATCCATGCTCGACGCACTGATTGCCAAGTTCCCCGGTGCAGAGATGAACAACGATGGTGAGATAAAGATTAACGGGCGCAAGATAGAGAGTCTGCTTGTTGACGGAAAAGATTTCTTTGCTGGCGACCCCAAGGCTGCATTAAAGAATCTCCCTGCCTATACGGTGAACAAAGTGAAGGTTTTCGACCGTGACGGCAAGAATACCGAGATGATGGGACGAGATATGGGCGACCGTCAGTATGTGATGGATGTACGACTGAAGAAGGAATATCAAAAAGGAATCATGGGGAACTTCCGTATAGGCGGAGGTACAGATAACCGTTTCCTTGTTGACGGCATGCTACGTATGTCGCACGGAAAATCAACACTGGGTATCACCGCTCGTGCCAATAATGTGAATACCGTGGATTTACCGGAGGGCATACCGATGACCTCCCAGATGATACAGAGTTTGTCAACTCCCTCGGGAGTGAACACCAATCGCAGTTACGGACTCTCCTTCTCACACGGAGAGTTTAGGGATCCATTCTTTATCACCCTCAGTTCTACCCTATCCCACAACAATGCCATGAATGAGTCGTGGACATCCTCACAGACTTATCTTAAGGGCGGAGACACCTATGGGCGCAGTTCCAACAGTTCAGGAAACAGGAATATCAATTGGAATAATAACATCCTTTTCATTGCCTCACCGAAAGGATTGAACTACCATGGGAACATCTCTTTCGGACATACCAGTGCGAAATCGTTAGGTAACAGCATGTCTGCCAATTTCGATCAGGATCCCAGTACATACACAGACATCCTTCAGGAGGTGTTCGTCCATCCCGAGAAATACCGTGCCCAGACACTCAACATGCAGAAGACAGCAAACGAGTCATTATCTCACGGCAACAGTGGCAATGCCTTGATAACGGGTAATATCAAGGTGGGGTCAGACATGATCACTACAGCCATGACCATGAGCCACAGTCATCGTCATAACGACAGGTTCTCACTCAATGACTTCCGATACCCCAAGACTGATATGCGTGACTTCCGACATGAGTATACCCAGGCACCTAGCAACAGCACAAGCATCAATACAAAAGCCGGTTTTAACTATGCCCTTGGCCGCCATAGTATTCAAGCCGACTATGATTTCTCGTATAACTATAACAGTAACGAGAACATGCTCTACCGTCTTGACCGACTGGCACAAGACGACAGCATCACCCTTGACATGCTGCCATCTGCACGGGAAGTGATCAAGAATGTTATCGACAACGCCAACAGTTATAACTACGACAGCAGAAGCTATACGCACCAGATAGGACTCACACTCAAGTGGATACCGATTGAAAACAAGAAGCAGATAGCAGGCACGGGCTTTAAACCCACCTCAGGTGATCTTACTTTCGAACTGTCACTGCCCCTCGAATGGGAGAAAAGGGATATGAACTATTTCCGACAGAAAACATCGAGAGTTGATCAGCATAACCTGTTCTTCAACCCGCAGCTGAGAATCAACTACCGCCTAAACAACAGCGACCGCATGACATTCTTGCTCCTTCATGCAGATATCAACACATCTGCTCCCGATATGCTGTCATTGATCGATTACCGTGATGACAGTAATCCCCTGAACGTACGCTTGGGTAACCCTGACCTGAAAAACTCACGCATGTATCATCTCAACGTGGTTGCGAACAATATATGGAATAAGAGTAAGACCAATCTCAACTTTAGTGCCAACTACAGTCGTTCTGACAACCAAATGGCGTATAGTATGGTTTACGACAAAGAGACAGGTGTACAGACAACTCGTCCTGTCAACGTAAACGGCAACTGGAATGCTGGCGTCAACATATCATTCGGTCGTGGCGAAGGTATTATGATGGGTAAAAAAGATATTCTCTCCTTCAAGAACGACATCAGCTACAACTACCGTCATAGTGTGGATATGACTTCCGTGGCCGGAATGTCAGAAAGTCAGGAAAATACTGTCAATAACAGTAGTATCAATGACAATCTGAGTGTTACATGCAAGGTAGGTGCAGAAAGCGAAGTCAGCCTTCATGCATCGGGCACTTACAACCACACTACCGGCAACCGCACCGACTTCCAGACGATTCATGCTGGTGACTACAGTTTTGGTGCAAGCGCAACCCTGTCGCTGCCATGGAAATTTGAGCTCACCACAGATCTCACCAACTTCTCACACCGCGGTTACAGTGCCAGCGAGATGAACACCGATCAGTTGGTATGGAATGCTACCTTGAATAAATCATTAATGAAAGGTGCGTTGGTGTTCAGTCTGCGGGGTGCCGATTTATTAGGGCAACTCAAGAATCAGCAGTTCACCGTCAATGAGCAAGGGCGCACGGAGACATTCAACAATGTTATTCCGCGGTATGTCATGCTGAGTGCCACCTATCGTTTTAACAAGATGCCTAAGAAGAAGAATAGAGGAGGAATACAAATATTTGGATGGTAAATAACAATTATTTTCCCGCATTTTTTCAAAAACACCGTCAAAAGTTTGCAAATGTCGATGAAAGATTGTAATTTTGCAGACGTTTTTAAAGGTTTCGGGATTTAGCGCAGTTGGTAGCGCACACGTCTGGGGGGCGCGAGGTCGCTGGTTCGAGTCCAGTAATCCCGACCGAAAGAAATCCAAGTCGCTGATATTCAACACTTGGATTTCTTTTTTTTTCCGTTTTTCTTTGCCCGTGAAGGTTCCGTGGCATTACCACCGGAGATATTCGTGTTGTGCGTACTCGTATCATCCGCATCACCACCGATGATACCCTCCTCGATTATGACAACTCAATAACTCAAAAGTTGCGATGACGAGTGTCATCGCGAAGTCTATCGGACATTTTTCCTATGGGGAGGGAGCGAGGGAAGGGTGAAAAGAAGAAGGATAGCGTTAATGATTATCCACATTCGTTTCTCTGAATCTATGCAACTCGGAAACAACCTCATCAATGTCATCGGTGAGAGTCAGTAACAGATTCTTGTACATGCCCGTCTCCATCATCCGCTCCAGAAGGGGATAGATGGGCATGTCATGTGTCCAGAAGTACTTACCGATGAAGATCATAGGACTCGAGTATCCAAAGGAGAGATAGTGATTCTGTACGGCATCCTGGAACACCTCCTGCATGGTGCCGGCACTCCCCGGCGTATAGATGATGCCTCCATAG
>JAEEZP010000045.1 GCA_016291915.1 Prevotella sp.
ACGATACGTTGCCACAGACTGATGGCAGAGCGGGCCGGCACACCGTAGTTATCCGGACACAGTCCGTTGCATGTCCACATACGAAGATTATTCTGGTCATAAACAGAGCGCCACTCACCCGATGTCAACACATCATCGAAAGAGATATCCAAAGGAACATCCTGCATGTCAGAGGCAATCGTATGTATCTCTGACAAGAGTTTATCTTTATTCTCTACTTTTGTCGGATCTTTAAACAAAGCACTTGCCAGTCGGTCACCGGTCAACCATCCTCTTGGCTTTGTCTTTGCCTCCAATGCTTTCACTTCCGGGGAGGAATAAGCAATCCATTCCATATCCGCAGAGTCAGTTACCAGATCGAGTTGCAGGGAAGCGTCGTTTATTTGTTGTCTTAGTTCTTCACAGAAAGCATGCATACTCTTGGCACAGCGATCATACACACTGCTTCGAGCCTCCACCTTCCGATGATTGGCAAAGACATATGAATAATGATCATACATTCTTTGGGCAATACCTCGATGCTGCTGTGCACCCAACGGTGTCAGTTTTCCACCATTACCCTTAGCATTCTTCCATACCTTTTTCAGTCGTTTCTTCAGGCTCTTACCCAGTTTTGTCAGATTAGCATCATCCGCAAATTGTGCATTCACCCATTCATAACGACTATCGGAAGGCAGCCACCGTGAACCGTGACGACCATAATGAGAAATATAAAAAGGTTTGAAGCCTTCAGGTACAGCTGTCAGTGTATCTTTAGGTGCATGATAAGCATAGTAGACACCTCCCTTTTGTTCTTGCGCAGTTTGAGCCGATACTGTACAACAGAGCATCAGCAACGCAATTACCACCATTACATAATATCGTACTCTCATCGGCTGCATAATCTTTTTAGTAATATCCTCTTAAGGACATCTGTTTACACAGATATCAGTTTGCCATCTCGCTCAAGAACTTGATACGCACCAAGCGCACCTCATCTTCGGTATAATCATCTCCCAACTCATCCATGGCGGCATCCAAATCGTCAGATTCACTTTCCATGAAATAGTCGTAGATATCATCCACATGGTCATCATCCATTACATCTTCGATGAAATAGTCAATATTAATCTTCGTTCCACTGTATACGATAGCCTCTATCTCATCGAGTAACTCTTCGAAGTCCAGTCCTTGGGCATTGGCGATATCATCGAGTGCCACCTGTCGGTCGATGCCCTGAATGATCTTCACCTTTAGCATCGACTTCTTCGCAACCGTGCGAACACGAAGATCTTCCGGACGTTCTATCTCATTCTCCTTACAATGTTTCTTGATCAGTTCGATAAACTCCTTACCGAACTTACGAGCCTTTCCAGCTCCCACACCCTGGATATTCTGCAGTTCTTCCAAGGTAATGGGATAAACGGTAGCCATCTGTTCCAGGGAAGTATCCATAAAGATAACATACGGTGGGAGCTTAACTTTATTGGCAACATCTCTGCGCAAGTCCTTCAACATCGCATACAGAGCAGGATCAAGGACGGATCCTCTGCCCTCTGAAGCATCCTCATCATCGACATCGCTGAACTCATTATCCTCAACAATCATAAACGAAGTAGGATGCTTGATGAAACGTTTTCCTGCTGCAGTCACCTTAAGAAGTCCGTAATTCTCCACTTCTTTCTTCAGATAACCAGCAATGAGTGCCTGACGAATAACCGGATTCCACAACTTGCGTTCCTGATCTTCACCCAGACCGAACTCCTCCAACTGGTCGTGCTTATGAGCTACTATATCATCAGTGGCCCTGCCAGTGACGAAGTCGATAACATAATCCGTACGGAAATCCTCCTTAATGGCGAGTATCGACTTCAGTATAATCAACAGTTCTTTACCGGCTTCCTTCTTAACCTTTGGATGGAGACAGTTATCGCAACTGCCACAGTTGTCCTTTTTGTATTCCTCACCGAAGTAATGCAGCAACATCCGTCGGCGACAGACAGAAGACTCTGCGTAAGCGGCGGTCTCTTGAAGGAGCTGCTTGCCGATATCCTGCTCTGCCACAGGTTTTCCCTCCATGAACTTCTCCAGTTTCTGCAAGTCCTTATACGAGTAGAAAGCGATGCAATTGCCTTCTCCACCGTCACGACCAGCCCGTCCGGTCTCCTGATAATACCCTTCCAGGCTCTTGGGGATATCATAATGGATCACAAAACGTACGTCGGGTTTATCGATACCCATACCAAAAGCGATTGTCGCCACAATCACATCGATACGCTCCATCAGGAAATCGTCCTGTGTAGTACTGCGGGTGAGCGTATCCAGTCCGGCATGATAGGGAGCCGCCTTGATGTTATTGGCACAAAGGACAGCTGACAGTTCCTCTACCTTTTTGCGTGACAGGCAATAGATAATACCGCTCTTTCCTGGGTTCTGAAGAATATATTTGACGATTTGTTTGTCGATATCCTTTGTCTTTGAGCGTACCTCGTAATAGAGATTCGGGCGATTAAAGGAGCTCTTGAACTCGTGGGCATCAAGGATTCCCAAACTCTTCTTGATATCTGTACGCACCTTATCAGTGGCTGTTGCCGTAAGTGCGATGACCGGTGCCTGCCCTATCTCATTCATGATAGGTCGGATACGGCGATATTCCGGTCGGAAGTCGTGTCCCCATTCTGAGATACAATGCGCCTCATCTATAGCATAGAAAGAAATCTTACAAGTCTTGAGGAAGTCAACATATTCCTCTTTCGTCAGTGACTCCGGTGCAACATACAAGAGTTTTGTCTTACCCTTTTGTATGTCGTTCTTAACCATGTCGATAGCCGCTTTGTTCAAGGAAGAGTTCAGATAATGTGCCACCCCCTCTTCATCACTCATACCATTGATGACATCCACCTGATTTTTCATCAAGGCTATCAGTGGAGAGATGACTATTGCCGTACCCTCCATTAATAGAGAGGGCAACTGATAGCACAATGATTTGCCCCCACCTGTTGGCATCAATACAAAGGTATCGTTGCCGGAGATAACATTACGGATAATCGCTTCCTGATCACCCTTAAACTTATCGAAGCCGAAATACTCCTTCAGCATCTTGGTAAGATTCATTTCTTTCGCCATAGATTAGCACTCCTCCTTTTAATTATCTTACTAAGCTGTTGTTAAGCTATTTTCAACTGTTGCAAACGAGCCTTGTCGATTTGTTTCTCAGCGTAGTCTAAGGTAACGTCAAATTTCTTTACATCAGTTGAAGGTATCTCAAACATGGCATCCATCATAATAGCCTCCACAATCGACCTTAATCCGCGGGCACCTAATTTATATTCCACCGCACGGTCAACGATATAATCCAAGGTCTCTTTCGGGAAGGTTAATTTGATGCCATCCATCTTAAAGAGTTTTATATATTGTTTCACAATTGAATTCTTCGGTTCTGTCAATATCCTATGCAAGGCCTCTTTATCAAGTGGGTCAAGATAGGTAAGCACCGGCAGTCGTCCTATGATCTCTGGTATCAAGCCAAACGACTTTAGGTCTTGCGGCAAGATATACTGCATCAAATTTGACTTATCAATTTTCCTTACATTCTGCACATTCTTATAACCAATCACATGCATATTAAGCCGGTGAGCAATCTTCTGTTCTATTCCATCAAAGGCACCACCACAGATGAACAGGATATCTTTAGTGTCCACATGTACGTAATCCTGGTCAGGATGTTTACGTCCACCCTTAGGAGGAACATTCACCACACTCCCCTCGAGCAGTTTCAACAACCCCTGCTGCACACCTTCGCCACTCACATCACGAGTAATGGAAGGATTATCGCTCTTACGGGCTATCTTATCGATCTCATCGATAAAGACGATTCCCCGCTCAGCTGCTTCCACATTATAGTCGGCCACCTGCAGCAAACGACTTAAAATACTCTCTACATCCTCACCCACATAACCGGCTTCTGTAAAGACCGTAGCATCGACAATCGTAAAAGGAACGTCCAACAGTTTGGCAATAGTACGAGCCAGCAATGTTTTTCCGGTACCTGTACTGCCCACCATGATGATATTGCTCTTCTCTATCTCCACACCGGAACGGTCTTCCGGTTGCAAAAGTCTCTTATAGTGGTTGTAAACTGCGACAGACAGGAAACGCTTGGCTTCATCCTGTCCTATGACATATTGATCCAGATATTGTTTTATCTCCACAGGCTTAGGTACTTTATCCATTTTCAGACCGGGAGATTTCTTCCCTCCTTTTTTCTGTTGCTGAGAACCCAACACACCGGATGACAATACGATGTCGTGAGCTTGCATGGCACAATCTTCACAGATAAAGCCACTGATACCTGTTATCAACAATCGGACGTCATTCTCTCCTCGTCCGCAAAAGCTACATACCTTTTTCATTTCTTCTTCGTCAATACCTCATCAATCATTCCATAGGC
>JAEEZP010000046.1 GCA_016291915.1 Prevotella sp.
CTCTTTGTTAAGGTCCTCCAACAGGTGTTTGAGGATATTCTGACTACTCGGATCCAGGAAGTTGAAAGGTTCATCAAGGATAACGATCTGCGGTTTGTTGATCAATGCCGAGATGATACCTACCTTCTGCTTGTTTCCTGCTGAGAGGTTACGGATAAGTTTCTTCTGTCCCAATATCTCTCCGCCCATAAAATGCTCGAACACTTTAAGACGTTCTTCCAACTCAGCCTTGGGTATGTTGTTTACCTTTGCGATAAACTCGAAATACTCTTCAGGAGTGAGGAAATCAATCAGGAACCCTTCATCTAAGTAGGCTCCGGTGTAGTTTTTCCAATCTTCTGATAATACAGGGTTACAGTCGTTGACGAGCACCTGTCCACAGTCTGCCTTGATCAGGTCGAGGATCAGGCGGAAGAAAGTGGTCTTACCTGCGCCATTGTTACCCACAAGTCCTAAGATATCACCGTCGTGAATAGTAAAATCACTGATATTGACGGCAGTCTTCTCACCAAAGGTTTTTTTCAGATCGTTTACTTGTATAGCCATAATCGTTCTTTTCAATTACATGGTTATTTATACGATGCCACGACCGTGACAGTTCTTAAACTTCTTTCCGCTTCCGCAAGGACATGGGTCGTTACGTCCCGGCATCTTCTCTTTGCGGATAGGTGTGCGGTTAACCTGGCTGGCCTGCGCCCTCGTATCAGTAGCCGCTGCAGCTGCCTGATTAGGATCGGTAAGACGCTCACCGCCGTTGTTGATGTCGGCCTTACTCTCGTTGTAACGTTGTGAGCGCTGCTCAGGAGCTGCCTCACGTACATTCTCCTGTTGCATCTCAGGAATCTGAGCACGCATCAGAATGCTGACGATACGGTTGTTCATGTCATCCACCATATTGTCAAAGAGGGTGGCACTCTCCAACTTAAAGATCACCAACGGGTCTTTCTGCTCATAGCTGGCATTCTGTACACTGTGACGCAGTTCATCCAAAGCACGGAGATTCTCTTTCCAACAATCATCGATGATATGCAGGAGGATCGTCTTCTCAAACTGCTTGACAACCGACTTACTCTCTGTGTCGTAGGCTTCCTTCAGTTCACAAGGGATATTATATACCCGTTTGCCATCGGTGATAGGAACGAGGATACGCTCATACATAGCACTCTGCTTCTCATACACCTGTTTGATCACCGGCCAACTTGTATTCTGGATGCGGTCAGTACGTCTGTTGAAGTGTTGCATGGCCAACTGGAAGGAGTCTTCCATCAGTTTGTCGAGGTCAACCTCGATGAAGTCCTTGCGGGTGAACGGACACTCCATGGCAAACAGCTTGATAAAGCCTTCCTGACAACCTTCGTAATCGTTTTTCTCGATAACATTGACGATACGATCCCAAATGATATTGGTAATATCCATGCCGATACGTTCTCCCATCAGGGCGTGGCGGCGTTTCTCGTAGATCACCGTACGTTGCTTGTTCATCACATCATCATACTCCAACAAACGCTTACGGATACCGAAGTTGTTCTCCTCAACTTTCTTCTGGGCACGCTCGATACTCTTGGAGATCATCGGGCTCTCAATACGCTCACCTTCGGCAAAGCCCATGCGGTCCATCACCTTGGCGATACGCTCACTGGCAAACAGTCGCATCAGCTTATCCTCGAGAGAGACATAGAAGACGGATGAACCCGGGTCTCCCTGACGACCGGAACGTCCACGTAACTGACGGTCGACACGACGACTCTCATGGCGCTCAGTACCTATGATAGCCAAACCACCTGCTGTACGTACATCCTGGCTGAGCTTGATATCCGTTCCACGACCGGCCATGTTAGTAGCGATGGTAACAGCTCCGAGCATACGCTCTTCCTCTTTTACCAGCACACTGCTGTCCTCATTGGGGATGAGGTGTTTCTTATCGTTCGCCTTCAGATAATCCTGATAACGGATAGCCGACTGTTTGTCGGAGAATCCGTGTCCGTCGGTGGTTACCCAAGCTTTACCGAGGTTACTCTGTCCGGCTTGTGCAACGATATCTGCCTCACGCTGGTGTAACTTGGCGTTCAACACGTTGTGGGGGATATGACGGATATTAAGCATTCTGCTGAGCAACTCAGAGATCTCCACGGAGGTAGTTCCTACCAAGGTCGGTCTGCCACTGTTACGCAGCAGATTGATCTCATCGATCACGGCGTTGTATTTCTCACGGGCTGTACGATAGACACGGTCATCCTGGTCATTACGGATCACCGGACGGTTAGTAGGAATCTCCACCACATCCAGTTTGTAGATATCCCAGAACTCACCTGCCTCTGTCGTGGCAGTACCTGTCATACCCGCCAGCTTGTGATACATACGGAAGTAGTTCTGCAGGGTGATGGTGGCGAACGTCTGTGTAGCGTCTTTCACCTTCACATGCTCCTTGGCTTCTACAGCCTGATGTAATCCGTCACTCCACTGACGACCTTCCATGATACGGCCGGTCTGCTCGTCAACGATCTTTACCTCACCGTCGATAACTACATACTCATCGTCTTTGTTGAACATCGTGTACGCCTTCAACAACTGTTGCAGGGTGTGCACACGCTCACTCTGAACGCCATAATGGGAGAGGAGCTCGTCTTTCTTGTTCACACGTTCCTCATCGGTGAGATCCATGTTTTCAAGTTCTGACATCTGTGAGGTGATATCGGGCAACACGAAAAGCTCACTGTTGTTTACCTGCTTGGCTAACCAGTCAGTACCCTTGTCTGTAAGATCGACACTATTTAACTTCTCGTCAACCACGAAATAGAGAGGTTCTACAGCCTCTGGCATCCTACGGTTGTTGTTCTCCATATAGAATTCCTCCGTACGGAGCATACCACTCTTGATACCGTCTTCCGAGAGGAACTTGATCAGTGGCTTGTTCTTTGGCAGACTCTTATGTGAGCGGAACAGACTCAGGAATCCCTGGTCTAACAACTCCTGACCTTCTTTCTTCTTCCCTTCTTCCAACAACTGGTTACCCTGGGCAATCTTTGTCTTGGCATCCGACAGGTATTCCGTGGCCAACTTACGCTGTACACCCACGAGCTTCTCTACCAATGGCTGATACTCCTCAAACATCTGGTCCTCACCATTGGGAACCGGTCCTGAGATGATCAACGGCGTACGGGCATCGTCAATCAACACGGAGTCAACCTCGTCGACAATCGCATAGTTATGTCTTCGCTGCACGAGATCCTCCGGGGATATCGCCATGTTGTCACGCAGATAGTCAAAACCGAACTCATTGTTTGTTCCAAAGGTGATATCTGCCTGGTAAGCTTTTCTTCTTTCAGGAGAGTTCGGACGATGCTTGTCTATACAGTCTACACTCAGGCCGTTGAACATATACAAAGGCCCCATCCACTCAGAGTCACGCTTGGCCAGATAGTCGTTCACCGTGACCACATGAACACCGTTACCGGTAAGGGCATTGAGGAATACCGGCAGGGTAGCCACGAGGGGTTTTCCTTCACCGGTAGCCATCTCGGCAATCTTTCCCTGATGGAGGACGACACCACCGAACAACTGTACATCATAGTGGATCATCTCCCACTTGAGATCATTACCACCGGCCATCCAGTGATTGAGGTAGATGGCCTTGTCGCCTTCTATGCGGAGGAAATCCTTTGTGGCTGCCAGCTCTCGGTCGAAATCAGTAGCGGTAACAACCGTCTCTTCATTCTCCGCCAGTCGGCGAGCTGTCTCTTTCACGATAGAGAAAGCCACAGGCATCACTTCATTAAGGGCATTCTCGTAGATCTCCAATACCTCTTTGTCGAGCTTGTCTATCTCGTTGAAGATGGCCTCACGCTCATCGATAGGGGTATCCTCAATCTTAGCTTTGAGTATTTCGATTTTTTCTTTTTCTTCTTTTGCGGAATCCTGCACGTAGGCCTGAATCTCTTTTGTCTTGGCACGCAGTTGATCATTGTCGAGTGCTTCTATCTCAGGATATGCTTTCTTCACCTTCTCCACCAATGGCTGGATGAGCTTCATATCACGCGTTGACTTGTCACCGAACAGTGATTTTAATATATTATTAAGACCCATATTTTGTTATGATTTTTATTGATATTCTTATTGTTTTTTATTAATAATGTGTAAAACGGGTGCAAAGTTATATAAAAACGAGCGAAAAGCCAAATTTTGGAGTAGCGAATACAAAAAAAACATTTTTTTGATGATTCACGACAAAATCCTTTATGGACAAATTTTATTTGCGCTTTCCCATATACATAATGACTTTGACGAAGCCAAAGCTATAATTGTATGCTATAAAACACCCAATAAAATGCGTTCAAATGTTAGAATAATGGTAACGCAGAACAAGCATTCGGGGCTCTGATGTGAATGCTCTTGGCAATGGTGGGAGCCAGTCGGTCGATGCTCACAGGTGTTGTGATCTTCTGTGGTTGTACACCGGCTCCATAAATGATAACTGGGAAATAAGAAATCCTTGAATTTATTTGATAATTTTCGTTTGTATCTTCATTCGTCAGCTTCCATCCTGGAGCTATCTCAATCAACAGTTGACCACCTGTTTCCGGACTGAATCCGTTGCGAGTCTTCTGAATGTTGCCTGCCGAAGAGGTGAGGAGCATCTCGCTGGTATATACGTTTCTTATTCCCTCACACTGAAGAAGGAAAGATTGAGAACGGTTGAGTATCTCACTAAAATTCAACCGTTTTTGCTCTATCTGTTGAAGGTTTAGATAAATCTGATTCTTGCTACATCCCTCCACGTATTTATCCATCCCATAGATGGCTCCCAGATACATGTTCAGGAGGTTGGCCGTACGGTTGATATAGAATGTTCCTGTGGGAATACGGTATTGCAGATAGTCGTAAGGGGCTTCGTCAACATACCCTGTGCTTGTTATAAAAAATATTACATTTTGTTTACCGATACGATATTCCAGACTATCCACCAACCGACCGATTTCCTTGTCGATTTCCTGGTATCTCTGTTGTTGCCTGCTTTCCCATGTCGGCTCAGCGGCATTCTTCTTTTTCTTCGTATCCACGACAACGGGAGGTACTGCCACGTCATAGGTGACATGCAGGAGGTCGGTCACCTCGTCTTTTCCCATCATCTCCTTGTTCACGCACAGTAAGGCAATGTCGGTGGTCTCAGCGGGTAGGGTAGTGACCACCTTCGCCTTCTTGTCGAGAGGATGACTGTTGTTATGGGCTGTCAACCAACTGGGAGCTGTCCGGAAATAGTACGAAGAGCTA
>JAEEZP010000007.1 GCA_016291915.1 Prevotella sp.
AACAGCTCAAGCCAAACAGGGACCCTCCCTGAAAAAACCTTATTTCCATGTGCGTTGTGCTTTACCGATACCTCCTGTCTATACGAAGACGGATGTAGCAGCACTTACCGGCATCGACTTCGGGGTGTATCGCCATAACCACTCCCCTGGCTTTGAAGTGGCTGACAACGGTGATGCCTTAGCGGTCTATTTCAGCACACCCGCAGGAAAAGCGGAGAAAGACACCTCGACGACATTTGTGCAGGCACGTCTGCGTTATGGATGCGAAGACTGGGATATGCCTGAGTTGTTCTTTGCCACTGAGCGGCAGAACGACCAGTCAGGACTTCTCTGGAATGACAAAGGCACACTGTGGTTCTTCGGCGGTGGCAGGGATATCTCCGACTATGTACCTTTCCGTATCGCGAAGTCAACCGACCATGGTGCGACATGGGAGTACTCCATACCGGTGCTTAACAGTCCGGCTACTGACTATACCGCACAACCTATCTGTAATGCTTTCCGCGGAAACGACGGGGCTATCTACATGGCCATGGATGCCAAGGGAAGCCAGAGTTTCCTGTGGAGGAGCACCGACGAGGGAAAGACGTGGACCGACATGGGTGGCCGTACCGGTGGAAGACATTCCACCATCGTTCCGCTCGACGACAAAGGAACATTATTATCCATCGGTGGTAAGAACGCGCAGGTGGATGGCTGGACGCCACAGAATACCTCTAAAGACTGGGGAAAGACATGGAGTAAGTCGAAGAGCATTGCTTTCCCACAACTCAGCAGCGGACAGCGTCCTTCCATGATCCGTCTGCAGTCAGGCAGCCTGGTCTTTGTCAGCGACGGTTATCTGCACAAGCAGAAGATTGCCCCACCAGCCTCCTGGAAGAAGAGTCACGATGCTTTCATCGCCATCTCAAAAGACAATGGAAAGACTTGGCGTGTGAAGACATTACCTGTCGGACTGCCTCAGGATGGTCGTCCGCAATATACCTCATTAGGCTATTCCACCGTCCGTCAGGCGCCCAACGGTATCATCCATATCCTTGCCACCAAGGATTATCCGGGTATTCACTATGAGCTGAACGAGGCATGGATATGGTCTCACGAAGGAGTGGTGAAGCCCGAGCAGAGCGGCGGCATGGTCCGTAACTACAAGGAGACTTACGAAGACGGCAGCCTGAAGTCAAGATGGTCGGCACGCACCTGTCCCAACGGAAGATATCTGTTACATGGTCAGCAGACGGACTATTACCCCAACGGAAGGATCCAGCATCAGGTAAACTATGTCAACGGCAGAAAGAGCGGTGAAGAGATTTTCTGGGATGAGTTAGGCAGAAAGGTATGGTCATGGAACCGCGACCTGAAGACCAACAGAGGTACATGGACGCACTACTGGGAGAATGGTAATAAGAAGATCGTCTCTGAATGGGATATCTACCCACAGATGCGTGACCGTAATTATCGTTTCTTCGGTTATGTGGCCGACGGTGATGCCTGCCATTATGACAAAAAGGGAAAACTCACCAACACCTATCATTTCGATCACGGTGTCATCCAGGAATAAAAAGAAAAGATTTAATCGTTCTGCATATCAGATGTCTCGGCAATCGTCGGGACATCTTTTTTTTGCTCTTTCATCTCCAGGGCAGCATCCATACTTTCCCGATTACTCATAAAACGCTCGAGGTCGGCAACCAGGTGTTTATACGGTGTACTCTTGGTATATGCAGTATTCTTCTTCAGCATCTGAGCAATATCCTGCACGCTATGGTTGTAACACGACAGCTCATTACGCATCTGTGTGCCATGCACCGACTGCCGCCGTATCTCCTGTTCACGGTCATGCATCAGACGATTACAAATCTTACTCAACACCGGCACGATCGTCTTGTCAAAGAGATGATGACCCTGTATATATAAATAGGTGGTGTCGGGGGTGATGCCGTAATCCTCGATCAACTCACGTTTCAATTCGAGATAACTCTCCTTGGCATCAGGATGTAAGCGTTGCAGGGCAGCGATACGCTTTCCCACCTTGTTCCTGACATTCTGAATACTTGCCTCAGGATTACCAAGGTTGAACCCGCCCAGCTCTATCGTCTTATTAAACTCCGAGATGGTGAACTCCGTATAGATCGGTCGGCGGTAATGCCAGATGCTCCATACGAAGAGCGGGAAGATGGCTACGCTGTACTGGCGCACAAACTCATAAAGGTCGATCAGCGAACGGTCGTTGAGGGTAACGGCAACACAAACATTATGCAACGACGTGGCATAACACTGCAGGTTCTCGATGGAATAAGCATAGGTATGGAAGATATAAGGATTATTCAGGATCCGCTTGCTGGTCTCCGTGGCTCCCTTGATCAGGTAATCATAGTCGGCATCCACGCAGGCAATCATATCCTTTCCCGTCTTTCCATCCAGCAAACGCATCAAGACGGATTTCTTTCCGCGCTCCAGCGTCTTGTGCGAGGGAAGCATCACCTCGAAATAACACGACTCATCCTCAAACTGTCCTAAGATCGTACGCCAGAAGAAAACATCATCATAACTCTCGACATAAGCCACGATCTTACGCCGGGAATTCATAGAGCGCAACCGGTTGGCTGCCTCTAAGTACTGGGATGATAAATTTCCTGTCAGACGCTTGCTCATGTGTTGTCTGTTATGTCAGAGACTTCCGTTACACGATCCATCCATCCGTTCATGATCACAGCAGGGCTATGGGTGGTGAGGATGATCTGCACCTGCGGATTAAGCTCGAGGATAAGCTCGATGAGCCGCTGCTGCCATTCGATGTGCAGACTCACCTCCGGCTCATCCATAAAGAGCACATAAGGCTGACCGTCTTCCACCAGGACCGTGAGCAGGATGACGAGCATCTGCTTCTCACCACTCGACAACTGATATGGCACCAAGGTCTCCCCTATCTGAGTAAAACGGATCTCGTTCTCTTCCCGCACGATCTTCTTCCCCGTATCACTGAACAGGTCATCTACCAGATCCTGAAAACGTGCCTTGGGCTTCGAAAACTCCTGCGCCTTCTCGGGATGACCACTGGTAAGGGCCGCAATGATCTTATTACCCACATTCACCTGATAGTCGAGATATTTGCGCTGGAGCTTATACAACTGCCAGTCGAGCTCCGTAGCCAGACTCATATCCATCCTGCTGATCATATCAGCGTTGATGAGCGGACGGTCGAAAGAGCGGATAACGTCAAAACGGATGTGGGTGGCATCTGCAGGTACTGTCTTCAGATGAACCCCCTTGAGAAGATGATTCAGGACATCCCCCTTGTTATCCACGCTGCGCACCACCTTATTCAGGATAGTACTCTTGCCGACACCATTGATACCACTGAGGATATTCACCCTGCGGTCGAGGTCCCACACGACATGTCTCTTTCCACTCCACAAGGAGTCAATCTCTATCTGTTCGATATAATCCGCGTACTTCACCATAATCATTCGCTTTACTATCCAATGGCAAAGATACAAATTAGTGAGCACAATTCAAAAGAAATAACGCATTTCTTTTGAATTGTCAATCGATAGTTTCTTTGAAGAAGTTAATTATCATCAAAAACCCTTACGTTCTTTTTCTCTCTGCAGAGAGAGATTTAGAGCCCCTTGTTAAGGGGCGGTCTTACGTTCTTTTTCTCTGTACCGCCAGAGAAAAAGCAACCAAAAAGAGAACTCGTTGCACGCTTCGATGCAGACAAAATGTAGGTTCTTCGCATTGGGCTGCGGGACTCGCTACGCTCAAACAGGTCCTCGCCCCATCTTCGATGCCATGCTCAATCACCTCATTTTGTAACTGCATCTCTCGCTATTGCAACCAATCATTAAGCAGACGATCCGTAACGAAACGAACATCCCGCCCCATGCCTATGGGGAGGGAATGAGGGAGGGGAAAAACAATCAAGCCGACATTTTCCTCTTGGCGATTATCGTCACGACTCGGCATAGCCCAAACAAGTTTGACTATGCCGAACTGACGAACGAGTGAGTGCAGAGTGAAACTCGTTTCAACTATGCCGAGCGAGGAGGAAGAAGACGAAGCCAATCGTGAGCGAGTTCGACCGAAGGTCAAAGGGTTGGGGTGGTTGTGAAAAAAGCTCTTTGGCGGAACAGAGAGAATTAATAAAAGGTCAGGGAGGTTGTGAAAAAGATGTTTATTCTAGAGACAAAAAAAGGAGAAGCAGACATGTCTGCTTCTCCTGAAGGGGAATATCGGTAACATTACCAGATGACAATGCGGTCAGCAGGCTCCTTCCACATCTTATCACCCTTCTTGATATCGAAAGCTTTGAAGAAGGTGTCGATGTTACGCAGTGATGCGTTCACACGCCAGCGACCTAAGGAATGAGGATCGCTCTTCGTCTGCATATAGGCAGCCTGGTCGGTGATGTTCTCTGCCCAGATACGACCGTAGCTGAGATAGAAACGCTGTGCGGGAGTAAACCCGTCGATCAGTTTTCCACCCTGGCCCTGCTCTGTCGTCATAAAGGCATCGTAAGCCACACGCAGACCACCCTGATCAGCGATATTCTCACCGAGGGTCAGCTGACCGTTGGCATGCTCACCGGGAACCACCTCTATCTCATCAAACTGCTTGGCAAGTGCCTGTGTCGATTTGGCGAACTTCTCCTTATCCTCAGCCTTCCACCAGTTGATCATGTTTCCGTCAGGGTCAAACATACTACCCTGGTCATCAAAACCGTGAGTCATCTCATGACCGATCACCACACCGATAGCACCGTAGTTCACGGCATCGTCAGCCTGTGGATTGAAGAAAGGAGGCTGCAGGATAGCTGCCGGGAAGACGATCTCGTTATTCTGCGGATTATAGTAAGCGTTGATGGTCTGCGGAGTCATCCCCCACTCCTCACGGTCAACAGCCTTACCATTCTTGTTCAGGTTACGCTTCGTCTCATAGACCGATGCTGCCTTGAGATTCTCATAAAGCGACTTCTCAGGATCAATCTGCAGGCCGCTGTAGTCACGCCACTTGTCAGGATAACCCACCTTGACGGTGAAGGCATTCAGCTTCACCAAGGCATTGATCTTCGTGGCCTCACTCATCCAGGTCAACTCAGAGATATGCTTTGCCAATGACTTGCGGAGGTTGTTGATCAACTTCTGCATACGTACCTTCGACTCCTCAGGGAAGTATTTCTTGACATACAACTGTCCTACGGCCTCTCCCAGCAAACCATTAGGATAAGCCTGGGCACGCTTCCAACGCGGCTGACGCTGCTGCTGACCGGTAAGGGTACGTCCGAAGAAATCAAAGGCAGTCTCTCCAAACTCATCACTCAGACAGTTGGCGGCACCTAAGACGAGATCCTTCACGAAGTAATCCTTCATCTGCTGCTCAGTCATCTTCGTCATATAGGTATTTGCCACCTCCATCACCTTCGGCTGGGTGAGGATCACCTGCTTCAAACCCTTCAGACCCATACCGTCGAAGTATGCACGCCAGTTGATGGATGGATAGTCATTCTGCAACTGCTCCACCGTCCTGATGTTATACTGCTTGGTATAGTCTCTGGCCTCAGCCTTCGACATCATAGCCTCCGCAAACTTATACTCGATATCATAGACGGTCTTCACGATGCGCTTCGCATCCTTTGCCTTGATGCCGGCCATCACCAGGAGCTTCTGCACACAGTCACGGTATGCCTGCTGGAGCTTCTTCGAATCAGGATCCGTCTTCAGGTAATAGTCACGGTCAGGCAGAGAACCGGTACCGGCACTCATATACACCACATTCATATTACTGTTGATCATGTCTGGGCTGACACCGATACCAAAGAACGGGTTGCCTATCTCCATGTGCATCTTCACCAGGAAATTGGTAAGGTCGCTCTTCTTGAAAGCACGCACCATGTCGAGATCGGCTTTCAGCGGAGCAGTACCCTCACAGTTCAGACGTACACTGTCCATAGCCATATTGTAAAGGTCGATCACCTTCTGGCCGTTACTGCCCTTCACCTGCTTCTCGTTAGCCAGAGAAGTAAAGAGCTCCTGCAACTGCTTGCGGTTCTGCTCGTTCAGATGATGGAAGACACCATAACTGGAATACTCAGCCGTCAGAGGGTTAGCCTTCATCCAACCGCCACCGGCATACTCATAGAAATCATCACCCGGTTTCACCGTTTCATTCATGTCTGCACGACTGAGTCCCTGTGCAAACATCATTGCCGGCAACATCACCAACAATGTTAACATCCAAAGTTTTCTCATTTTCGATAATTATTATATAATTTAAATATCTTACAAAGGTAGTGTATTTCAGAGAATGATGGTTCATTTATTCAAAATAATTAACTTATTATTTCAAACCAAAACTCATTTCCACATCCTGCGGCGGCAGACAGGCATGCTCGTCGCAAGTCTGGTAGTTCATCGTACACGTCACCTTATAACTTTCTTAAACTGATCGCCTATCCTTCATACACGATAAAGACGATATATGGGTATTTAAAAGTTGCACGGTGTCTTTGATTTTTGTTTTTTTAACCAGTCATCCAGAATCAAGATATGCCATTCTCACTTATGACACACAACCAACTCATCATGGCAGCACCGACACTCATTCCCTGCGCCTGTCTTGCCATGACGAGCCCTCTCCCATGAAGAAGCCTTTTCGTCGTCTAGGGTTTATCCCACATAAAGACACCCCTCTTTTATCTTATGTCGAACAGCTTGTTGAAGCCTGTTAATATGAGAATCTTCTGCACTTCGCCCTCCACATGGGTCAGTATCAAACTGCCTCCCTTGGCGACAGTTTCTTTTTTCAGCTGCAGCAGCCCACGAAGGCCCAGACTACAGATATATTCCAATTGGCCGCAGTCAAGTTTGATACTTTTGCTGGCATTGGCCATCAGGGGTTTCAGGTCTTCCAGAAACTGTGATGCATTGGCTGTGTCGATCCAGCCAGTGAGCGTTCCTATGTAGGAACCGCCTTGTTCTTTAATCACGATATTCATATTACTATTGTAATGGAGTTAACGGATAGATAATGTTGACAATAAGGATATTGGCGGCAAGGATGATAAGGTTCATCAGCAGACCAATGCGCATGAAGTCGCTGAAACGGTAACCACCAGGACCATAGACGAGCATGTGGGTCGGCGAGCCGATAGGAGTCGCGAAACTGGAACTGACGCTGACCATCAGGGCGATGAGGAAGGGATAAGGCTCGTAGCCCAGTTTCTCGGCAGCCTCGCACATAATGGGAAAGAACATAGCACCAGCTGCCGTGTTGGAGATAAACTCGGTGATGAAGGTGCCTACGAAACAAATGGCAGCCATGACGACGATGGGGTTGGTGCCGCAGACATCGAGGATGCCGAAAGCGAGTCGTTCGGCGATGCCCGTCTTCTGGATGGCAATACCCAGGACCACAGAGCCTGCAAACACCATCAGGATCTCCCAGTTAATGGCTTTCATGGCCTGATCGGCATTACAGCACCTGAACAGGAGCATAGCTATTGCGGCCAGGAAGGCACACTGCAACAACGGGATGATGTTGAGGGCTGAGAGCACTACCATCAGAATCATAATCGTTGTAGATATGAGCGTCTTCTTGCCTATTTTAACAACCTGGTCGCTATCGAAGAACTGCAACTGCGAGGTGAGGCGCTCGGTATGGATATTAATATTTGGTGGACATTCGAGTAACAACGTGTCACCAGCCTGGAGCACTACCTCGCGAGGTGACTGATCAATGCGCTTGCCACGACGGGCCACAGCCACGAGGATCATGTTGTTGTCTTTCTCAAAGGTGCTATTGCCAATCTTGGTATTGATAAGACTACTGCCAAAGGTGACATAGGCAGTATGCAGCTGACGGTTTTTATTATCTACTTCATCGAAGGTGAAGATATGATGGTCGGCATTTACGAAGTTGTGACTCTTCTTCAGATCGAGTATTTCGTCAATCTGTCCGGCAAAGATCAGTCGGTCGCCACCCATCAGCAACTCATCAGAAGGTACCGGCGACACAATCTCACGGTCGTCGTAGTGCTTTATTTCTATCAGGGAGCCGCCACGAACATCCATCAGCCCGGCCTCTTCAATAGTCTTGCCGATATGCTTGTTGTCTGAAGGCACCAGCAACTCGACGGTATAGTCGGAGGTTGACTCGAAGGCTGTCTCCGGTGCCTTGCGGTCGGGCAACAGTTTGCGCATGGCGATGATGGAGAGCACACCGATGAAAAGACAGAACAGACCGGGAATGGTGGTAGCCAGCACATTCATCGCATGGCCGGTATTGTCGGCATAGAGTCCGGAGATAATCAGGTTGGGCGGTGTACCGATCAGCGTACACACACCACCCATCCCTGATGCATAGCTCAAGGGAATCAACAACTTTGATGGCGAGATGTTCAGTTTTTTCGACCACATCTTGACGATACCCACGAAAAGGGCCACAACCGTGGTATTGCTGAGGAACGAGCTGAGTGCAGCCACAGGGAGCATCAGTCGGATGACGGCCTTGGAATAGTTCTTAGGCTGGCCCAACAGGTATTTTACGATCCATTGCAGCACACCGGTATGGGTTAGTCCAGCCACCACGACAAATAGCACGCCGATGATGACTACCGATGTGGAGCTGAAACCTGAGAAAGCCTCCTTGGTATCGAGGACACCTGTGACGAAGAGGATAGAGATGGCTCCAAGGAATACGAGGTCGGCACGCAGTTTGGTAAACAGCAGTACCGTGAACATCGACAGTACAGTGACTATCGTAATCCATGCGTAGAGGTTAAAACCCAAAAAGACGATTGATTCCATATATTCTTGTTACTTGATTTGTTTTGTCAGTGTAAGAACGTTGTATCCATCGGCCGTACGCTCGTAGTGCATCGTGTCCATGATGGTCTTCACGAGGTGTATGCCCAGGCCTCCTATCTGGCGGTCGCTCAATTCGGCATCCACATCTACCTCCGCATGCTGGGTGGGATCGAAGGGGGTGCCATGATCCTTGACGACCAGTGTCAGTACCTCATCGACAACCTTTGCCGTCAATTCCACATGACCTCTGATGCCTTTGGGATAAGCGTAGCCAATCACGTTGGCCACCCACTCCTCGATGGCGAGGTTGAGTGTCTTGAAAGTGTCCTCGTCGATATGATGTTCGCGGCATACCGAGAGGAAGAAACCTCGCATACGACTCACCTCCGTCATCTCATTCTTCATGATGATACGTCGCGGAGCTGTTGAATCGTTCTTCCGCAATGCACCGTGACGCAGGAAGAGCAGCGTGAGGTCATCACCCTGTACCGTACCGTCGGCAAACACGTTGACATGTTGCTTCAGATAGTCGATCACCTCGATGGCTGAGGCTTGACGGTTCTTCTCCAGATCGTGCAGCAACCGGTCTTCGCCAAAGAGTTTCCTGCTGCCGTCGGCTGAGATGTACATGGCCTCCGTCAGTCCGTCGGTATAGAGCAACAGTGCCGTGTTCTCTGGGAAATCTATCTGCTGCTCCTCGTAATGGTAGTGGTCCTCGATGCCCAGTGGCAGGTTGGTGTCAACATCGAGGAGCCGGCACTGGCCGTCGACAGTTATCAGCGCCGGGGCATTGTGGGCGGCATTGCAATAGATGAGGTGGTGGGTACGTAGGTCGAGCATACCCACGAAAGCCGTTACGAACACCATCGATTCGTTGGCTGATGCAATGGCGTGGTTCATCTCGCGCATAATGTTGGCAGCACTCTGATAGTTGCCCGCCAGATTACGGAAGAGGGTTCGTGTAACCGCCATGTAGAGCGATGCGGGTACACCCTTACCCGCCACGTCACCGATGATGAAAAACAGTTCATCACCCTCGATGATGAAGTCGTACAAGTCGCCTCCCACCTCCTTGGCAGGTGTCATCGAGGCAAAAAGATCCAGGTCGTCGCGTTCAGGAAACACAGTGGTCAGCATACCCATCTGTATGTCGTGGGCAATGTCGAGTTCGCTCTGTAGCCTTTCCTTACTGGAAGTGGTTGCCTGAAGTTCATGGATATACTGTTTCAGAGATGTCTGCATATACTCAAACGAGTTGCGCAGCTGAAGCAGTTCATCCTCAGAGTGAATCTTTGGCAATGGGGTATCCAGATTACCGTTGGCGATGCTCACTGCCGACTCGGCAAACTGACGTAGCGGTCTTACCATCTGGTAGATAGCCCAGGTGCAGAATACAAACAGCAATGCCAGTCCTACAATGAATACGATGGTGCCGTATTTCACGATCTGATGGGTCAGCGGCAGTGTCATGCTGTCTTCAGTGAAATAGAAGAACAAGAGTACGGCCACCAGGAACACGACTGCCGCAATACCCATGATGCGGAAACTCAGTCTTGCAGCAAACGACTTCCTGTAAGCAAGATCGTACTTGTATTCAAAATTCGGTTCTTCTATCATGTTAGGTTAGCATTCCATTCTTTTTAGATTCTTCCATCCAGTAGGGCTCTGTCTCTTGCATGAACATCTGCTTGTCAGCACCGTGCGTATCTTTGCAGGACCGAGACCGCCTGAGCTTTGGCCTTGGTAGAGAAATCTGGTTATATAATGGTGCGAATATACGAAAAAAAACACATAGTTCCAAATTTCTATCCACACTGAAGCATAATAAATGTTAATCTATCGTCTTCGCCTGGGACGCAGTAAGAGGTAAGAAAACAACCTATTACTTACGTTGGATGACATAAACGAAGCCGCCACGGGGCTGACAGCTCACACTGGAAGGTAAGCGGTCGATAGTTCTGATCACCCAGGGCGAGGCACTGTCACCACTGTCGGTGAACGACTGGATGCTCTTTTTAGACATCTTGATGAAGTCGGTATGGAGGGGGATGGTACGCGCCGCATCGGAGCCGTTGATGCCTGCCACATACCACGTGTCACCGCTGCGGCGTGCCACCACGGCATATTCTCCCGGCTTTCCCGCCACCAGACGCGTATCATCCCACGCTGCCGGCAACTGACTGAAGAAATGGTGCACCTCACGAGGCTGTGCGAGGATACTCTGCGGACGGTCTGCCAGATGCTGAAGGCCCGACTCAAAGAGCACGGTCAGTGCCAACTCGTGGGCATGGGTGGTGATATGCGGATGCTGCGAGTCGGAAAAGGCACATGGGGTGTAGTCCATCGGTCCGATGACATTACGTGTAAACGGCAGTGTCGCATTATGGGCGGCTGCCCGTGTTGTCAGGGTAGGCTTGTTGTTATACCACTCTGCGCCATAGACACCCTCTGTGGAGAGCAGGTTCGGGTAGGTACGCTGCCAGCCACGCGGGATCGGTGCGCCATGGAAGTTCACCAACAGATGATGGCGGGCGGCACTCTCGAGCAGATCGAGACAGTAGTCCATATTCATCTGATTGTCACCGGAGAAGAAATCGATCTTCACACCGGCCACGCCGATGGCTTCACACCAGGCAAACTCCCTCTCACGGTCCTCAGCTTTATTAAGACGGAACTTCGGCCCCGGGGCTCCGTCGAGCCATCCCACGGACGAGTTATACCAGATCATCGGCTTCACACCCTTCGACTTGGCATAGTCGACGGCATCCACCACCGTCTTGCCGTCTTTCATCTCATCCCACTCCGCATCTATCAAGACATACGGCAGATGAAGCGTCGCCGCAAAATCCACATACATCTTGATGATGTTATAATCGTTGGAACCGTGGTTGTATGCCCAATAAACCCACGACACCACACCCGGCTGTATCCAATCCGTATCCGTCAGTCGGCAAGGCTCCGAGACATCAGTGACCAGTGTCGATTGCACGACATCTGCCAAAGAACCGATGATGGCGACACGCCAAGGAGTATGCCAGTCACCGTTCAGCGACACCTCATTGCGGTCAGGGCACACACGATAGTCCTCCGGCCTACCATCGTTATAGAGCGATGCCGCACTCTGCCGGCGCTCGATATTCGCCTCAGAGAGAAGGACATACAGATCGTCCTTCGGCTCAAGGAGGGCAGGGAAACCGATGCGCTGATCCTTGCCGCCGGCAGTGGCGAGGGGGAAGAAATCCTCATAACTGTCTCTCCAGGGCTGCATCCAGCGACGGGTACCCTCAGGGATGGTATATACCGTCTGTTCACCTTTCATCCGCTCGTCTTTCAAGCCTGACAGCTCATAGCGGAAGGCGACGCCGTCGTTGTAGAGACGGAAGACCAAAAGTACAGGCATGCCGTTTTTATCGACATATTCACACACATACTCATTCGCCGCATTACGCGGATGAAGACGTTTGCCTGCCAGCATCCGGTAGTCTGCCTTCACCTTGCCACGCTTCACCAGGCGCCTGAACGTCAGTCCCTCGCCTATCGTGGAGGTGGTGACACCTACCTGTGAGAGGTGTAACACCTGCTGACCCTCACAACTGACGACATAGCCTCTTCCCTGCTGTTCCAAGGACAACCTGCCATTGGGGGAAACGACTCTCAGCGGCTTGCCCACTGCCATCACGGTACATATCAACAGACATATCGGCAACAAGATCTTCTTCATCCTACATCTTCTTTATGGTTATGATTCTGCAAATATAAATAATAATAATGAGAATCAAACCATGTGACCGGATGAATTATGTATGTTTAAGAAGATGACAGCAACTGACACTTTGTCACATCTCCAACAACCTTTGGCGGTGGCATATCTTTTGTTTGTCATTCAGTGACGCATTGTCAAAATAATTATCATAACGAATAAAATAATAAAAAAAATACAATTATGGGAAAGATTATTGGAATTGATTTAGGAACAACGAACAGCTGTGTTGCCGTATTCGAAGGCAACGAGCCTGTTGTGATTGCAAACAGTGAAGGTAAGCGCACCACTCCTTCAGTGGTTGGTTTTGTACAAGGTGGTGAAAGAAAGATCGGTGACCCTGCCAAGCGTCAGGCTATCACCAATCCGAAGAACACCGTCTATTCTATCAAGCGTTTCATGGGTGAGAACTGGCAGCAGACAGAGAAGGAGATTGCCCGTGTACCTTATACCGTAGTGAATGAGAATGGTTATCCACGTATCGATATCGACGGTCGCCGCTATACCCCGCAGGAGATCAGCGCCATGGTGCTTCAGAAGATGAAGAAGACCGCTGAGGATTACCTCGGCCAGGAAGTGACAGAGGCAGTCATCACCGTACCGGCCTATTTCTCCGACTCTCAGCGTCAGGCTACGAAGGAAGCCGGACAGATTGCCGGTCTTGACGTAAAGCGTATCGTCAACGAGCCTACGGCCGCTGCACTTGCCTATGGTGTTGACAAGGCTAACAAAGACATGAAGATTGCTGTGTTCGACCTTGGTGGAGGTACTTTCGATATCTCTATCCTGGAGTTCGGCGGCGGTGTCTTCGAGGTGCTTTCCACCAATGGTGACACCCACTTAGGTGGTGACGACTTCGACCAGGTGATCATCGACTGGCTCGTACAGGAGTTCAAGAATGACGAGGGTGCTGACCTGAAGGGTGACCCGATGGCTATGCAGCGTCTGAAGGAAGCAGCAGAGAAAGCTAAGATCGAGCTGTCTTCTTCTACCAGCACAGAGATCAACCTGCCGTATATCATGCCGGTGGGCGGTGTTCCCAAGCACTTGGTGAAGACCCTTACCCGTGCGAAGTTCGAGCAGCTCGCACATCATCTCATCCAGGCTTGTCTGGCTCCTTGTCAGAAAGCTATGGCCGACGCAAAGCTCTCTACCTCCGACATCGACGAGGTGATCCTCGTGGGAGGTTCCAGCCGTATCCCAGCCGTTCAGACATTGGTAAAGAACTACTTCGGCAAAGAACCGTCTAAGGGTGTTAATCCCGATGAGGTGGTGGCAGTAGGTGCCAGCATCCAGGGTGCCATCCTGAACAAGGAAGGTGGTGTGGGCAATATCGTATTGCTCGATGTCACCCCGTTGACACTGGGTATCGAGACCCTCGGTGGTGTGATGACGAAGCTGATCGAGGCTAACACCACGATCCCCTGCAAGAAGAGTGAGACCTTCTCTACCGCTGCCGACAACCAGACAGAGGTAACCATCCACGTGCTGCAGGGTGAGCGCCCGATGGCCAGCCAGAATAAGAGTATCGGACAGTTCAACCTCACCGGCATCGCTCCTGCCCGCCGTGGTATCCCACAGATCGAGGTAACGTTCGACATCGATGCCAACGGTATCCTGAAGGTATCTGCCAAGGATAAGGCTACCGGCAAGGAGCAGGCTATCCGCATCGAAGCCTCTTCCGGTCTGAGTCAGGATGAGATCAACCGTATGAAGGCAGAGGCAGAGGCTAATGCCGAGGCTGACAAGCGTGAGCGTGAGCGTGTCGACAAGCTCAACCAGGCCGACTCTATGATCTTCCAGACGGAGACCTTCCTCAACGAGAATGGTGACAAGCTGGGGGCTGACAGAGCGAATGTAGAGGCTGCCGTACAGCAGTTGAAGGATGCCCACAAGAGTGGTGATATCGCTACTATCGACAGTGCCATCGCCAACCTGAACAATGTCATGCAGGCTGCTTCACAGAAGATGTACAGCCAGGCCGGTGCACAGCCGGGTCCGGATATGGGCGGCGCAGGCTTCAATGCCGGTCAGCAGGCTGGCGGACAGCAGCAGCAGTCCCACACCGACGACACCGTACAGGATGCCGACTTCGAGGAGGTGAAGTAATATCCCGTAGAGATAGATAAGAGAATCCGTGTAAACCCCGTGTTTACACGGATTTTTTGTTCCGGTCCCTCTGATGATTGTCTTCCTTTGCAAGTCTTCGCACTTAAAGATATACACCATCTACCGCTTGACGACATAGCGCCCCACCGCTAATACGACGATGATGAGCATCGCGATACCGGCATAACCGCCCAGCTTCATACGCCATCGCTCCCATCTCGTCAGCGACCGCTCCACGGGATATGGCACACGGATGGAGTCACGCCGGATCACCGTATCCGTATGATGACGGTCATGCCATCTGTCTTTATACACCATCTGGTATTTCTCTTTATACACCGTATCGCCACGCTTCCATAAGGTTACGGAGTCGTGCACGATGATCGAATCCCGATGTGTATAAGTGGGGAATGACTTCGTCTTCAAATGACAAAAAAAATCGTATCTACCCTCACGGGTGGGTACAATTGCAAAACAAAAGTTTCTTTCGAGGACTTAGTCCACTAAAATCAGCCTAACTATTTATTAATCAATGTGATAAAGAAAAGAACACCCCACCTAAACCCCACCTAATCCCCACTTATACCCCACCTAATCCCCTACTGATTTTTGCGCCCGCCTCTTTTCGGGTAGGGATAAACCCTACCTCTACAAATGAGGTAAGCATTAGTACTTATTTCGATGAGAAAAGGGTACTACAGGCCCGGTCTGTGATACCCTTTTCCCCGGCTTTTAAGTACTAATACTCCACTAATTAAGTACTAATTAGTCTGGAAAAAGGTACTATTTCTCTGCGCATTTAATGACACAGCACATAGAAATAGTGATAAAGTTAATGATTTTCAATTTTCAGATATTGTATTAGGTGAGGTTCAGGTGGGGGTTAGGTGGACTATGAAATGATGTATATTATTGATTACGAATGATTTAGTGGAATTCAGGTGGACTAGTGGAGCCAGAATACTTTTTCGGCAGACAATTTCGAGCAGCGGCATGTAGACATTGTCCCGCTATATGCATAAGCTTCTTGATGCTTGGGGCACTACCACACGTTGATCAAAGGCCGAAGGCCTGAAGAGATTACAGGCAGGCGGTGGAG
>JAEEZP010000047.1 GCA_016291915.1 Prevotella sp.
CCGTGAAGGATCGGGCCGTCGTGTATATGTCCGTTCTCTCTGTTTTGTGTTGTACAAAGCATGCAGTGATGTGTTCCCCGGCAGTAGACTGTTCATTGAGCATTTCCTTTCTCGCGGTTATTATTGTAATTTCAAGAAAGCTGATGGTACGGTGTTAACGGATGACGATGTGAAGAAGATTCTTGAACGGATGCGGGAGATTGTCAACCTCGACTTACCCTTCCGTCGTACCGAGGCCGTTACCGAAGAGGCTATCAGGGTATTCTCAGAGCATGGTTTCCTCGATAAGGTAAAACTGTTGCAGACCAGTGGACAGATCTATACCGATTATTATATGTTGGGTGATACGGTGGACTACTATTACGGTCCGTTGGTACCTTCTGCAGGTTATCTGAAAGTGTTTGGATTGGAGCGTTATCACGAAGGACTGTTGTTACGTGTGCCCGACCGTGATAACCCCATGGTGTTAGGTGAGTTTGTGGATATGCCCCGCACCTTCGAGGTGTTTGCTGAGAAAGTGAAGTGGGATGTGATCATGCGTCTGGCTCATGCCGGTGATGTGAATGAAGCGATCTTAGAGGGGCATGCCTCCGAGTTGATACAGGTGAGTGAGGCTCTTCAGGAGAAGAAGATTGTGAAGATTGCCGAGACTATTGATGAGTGTTTCCGCAGGAAGGATAATCCCATACGACTGGTGTTGATCAGCGGTCCGTCGAGTTCCGGTAAGACCACTTTCTGCAAGCGTCTTTCCATACAGTTGAAAGCGTGTGGTCTTCGTCCGGTATCTTTCTCAACGGATGATTATTTCGTTAACCGTGTAGATACTCCGTTGCTGCCCAACGGACAGTATGACTTTGATAATATTGAAACGGTGGATTATCACCTGATGGAAGAGCATGTGAACCAGTTGATGAAGGGTGAGAAGGTGGAAGTGCCGGAGTATAACTTTGTTACTGGAAAACGGGAGTATAAGGGGAAAGTGCTGCAGCTCGATACGGATACCGTACTGATCATTGAAGGTATCCATGCCCTGAACCCACGGTTGACCGACCAGATACCCGATGAGTGGAAGTTTAAGATTTATGTTTCAGCACTCACGAGTATCTCTTTGGATGAACACAACTGGGTGCCTACGCGTGATAACCGATTGTTGCGTCGTATCATCCGCGATTATAATAAAGGTGCTTTCACAGCGCGTGAGACGATCAGTCAGTGGAAGAATGTGTGTGCTGCGGAAGAGCAGTGGATCTTCCCGTATCAGGAAACAGCTGATGTGATGTTCAACTCCGCCTTGAATATTGAGTTTGCGGTATTGCGCACCCATGCAGAGATTATCCTCTCGTCGGTTCCGAAAAACTGTGCGGAATATGCCGAGGCGCACCGTCTGCTGAAATTCATCCATTATTTCCTTCCAGTGAGTGATAAGGAGATACCACCCACCTCGATCATGCGAGAGTTCGTCGGTGGCTCGAGTTTTACCTATAGGAACTAAAACATTCATCCCGGGGATAGTGCTGCTGTGCAGACTGTCCCCGCATCACAGAGTCTTTTTTGAAATACTAATTCTCCATTTAGTATCTTTGTATCTCAGTGTCTCTGTGTTTAATAATAATTAATTACGAACTCTCTTCTTGTACCCCCGTTTATTGAAAAACTGTAGGATCAACACGGAAGGAACCATGGCGATAAGGAAGGTTACAGTTACTCCAAAGATTTCTTGCAGCACGCTTGCTGATCCACCGCTCACCGGTCCTCTCCTGATGATGGTTTCCCCTAAAAAGGAACCAAGACACAAAATGATGAAAGTTAAGAAGAACATAATGATGATTCTCCATATCGTACCCCACCAGCCGTAACCGAACAACTGTTTATAAGCAAATAAATAGAAGATGAGCACCAGCCATGCTATATGATGGATGAAATAATCACTGACGATACTGATGAGCAAACTGAGGGATGCCAGGAACACCTGGATGAAGAATCCTTGGGGTAGCGTATGGAACGTGTTCTTGGGTGAATAGCGGAAGGTTATCCATGTGGGCAGGATGAGTATGCTGGCAAATAGGAGCGAGGCCCATCCCATGTTCTTCTCAGACCATTCCTGTAACCAATAGATAATATGCATATCACTATTCGTATCAACACTCGCATTTTGGGGAAGACCTATCAGGAATCTGAAAAGCACATAGAAGACGGCTAAGATAAAGAGCATCTTTACCGGTGGGAAGGATACCTGACGGCGACCGTTGATATAGTCGTTGATGATATAGCCGGGGCGCAAGACCAGTTGAAGCAGGGTATAAGACAGGGAGCGGGAGTCCATACCCCAGAGAAGTAGTATTCCAGTAACCACTGATTTCCATCCAACAGGTCCTACAGTGGCTTTCTGTCCACAGTAAGGACAGAAATTCCCCTCAAATTCTGCATCACAGTTGCAACAGTGATGCACAACACCCTTAGACTTAATGCGATAGTCGAAGGGGGTCTGCTGCCACTTCCGGAATCTGTTGTATAGCGCCTTGATGTCCATTTGTTGAGGGATTGTCAAAATGTGCTTGGATACAATTGGGGACAGAAACCAGATATCTGTTTGTTAGGATTTACCGGAAGTAGTTGTCATTTCCGGTGGTGGTTCCTGTCCCCACTGCTGCGGACACACATGAAGTATGTCCGAACAGTTAGCATTGAATTAATAATTCTCTGCTTTCAGGTGGAAATAACTCTGTGGATGGTTGCATACAGGGCATTCCTCGGGTGCCTGTTTGCCGATAACGATATGTCCGCAGTTAGCACATTGCCAGATCACATCTCCATCGCGTGAGAAGACGATGGCATCCTTGATATTCTGCAGCAGTTTGCGGTAACGCTCCTCATGATGTTTCTCAATAGCAGCAACACCACGGAATTTCTCTGCTATCTCAGGGAATCCCTCTTCGTCGGCTTCCTTGGCCATGCGATCGTACATATCCGTCCACTCGAAGTTCTCACCATCGGCGGCAGCAGCCAGATTGGTCACCGTATCACTTACCTTACCACCGTTGAGCAGTTTATACCACATCTTAGCATGTTCTTTTTCATTGGCAGCAGTCTCTTCGAAGATGGCTGCAATCTGCACGTATCC
>JAEEZP010000008.1 GCA_016291915.1 Prevotella sp.
GAACTGAGGTAGTTGCCCTTCACAGAATAACTTTTCCTTTGGGGGGAATGTTGCTTCATAAGCCTCGAAAGCCTCAGGTTTTACATTGGCTACGAAGTAACCCTTTGGGGGGCAATAGGTTCCCTCACGGTTGCCCCAAAAGCCGGGAATAAGTTCTTGAGCGAGGAAATAGGGCACCTCTGACTCTCTCGGTTCTGCATGATAGTGAATCTTTAACTTACTGGCGAGATCAAATCCTGCATGTTTGTAAAACTCGATATTACCCTCCATGCATAGCAACCCCACCCCACTCTCTTTGGCGTGCTCCAAGGCATATTCCAGCAGTTTTAGTCCGTAGCCTTTACGCTTATAATCCGGGTGAATGCTAATAGGGCCGAAAGTCCATGAGGGAAAACGATTTCCATCGTCAAGAACAATCTCAGCTTTTGAGAACATCACATGGCCGATGATTATTCCGTTCTCTTCCATCACAAAATCCAACTCAGGGATGAAATCAGGATTGTCCCTATATTGATTAAGCACGAAATGCTCAGTACATCCTGGTCGATATACGTTCCAGAATGCCTCACGTGTAAGATTCTCTACTTCACGCCAGTCTTGTGGTTGTTCTAATCTTATTATCATTTCTTCATTTGTTTTTTAACGATCATGCAAATATACTGATTGATGCGAATACTGCCAAAAATATTGGAAAAACCCTACCCCACCAACTCAAAAACTCAATATTTAGTTATAATATGTTAAATAACATCTATTCCCCTTCCAGACGATGCAAGGTTTTGGCGTTTTCTCATTATTAGGGAAAGAACACGGTAACCAACCTAATCTTCTTACTTAAAAACCTTTTCAAAGGTACTCTTCGGAGTACCTTTGATGCTTTCTGACATACCCGTCTTACACTACCGTTGAAGATGAATATGAATGCGCTTCACCCATTCGTCGGGCAGGATCTTCAGAAAAGTTTCGAAGAGCGCTCCGTAGGTATCCCGTAAGACATATCTTTCCTCACCAGAGAAAAGGATCTCCGTATCTTTCCTTACCTCTATATACGAAACACGGCCGCCAAGACCAGGTACCTCAGGGGGATCCTTTTTCTCGAGATTCAGAGCAGCCAGCATTGTGATAAACAGTTGATACTGCTCATCTGTCAGAGGTGATATCTCATCGCTTACCACGACATTGTTCATACCACGCCCTTCTGTCATCACCACTTTCACAGTGTCTTTCTTCACGGTTATCCTGCAATCACGCGCTTGCGGGACAGTCCCCATATCTGAGTAATACTCTATCGCCGTGGCCTCTTGTAACAGATTTTTTGTAAGTACCATATTTTGTTTTGCCTCCTGCAACAGATCCCTTTCCTGTCCACATAACGCTGTCGTTGACAATAAGCAGCATAACAGACAGACTAAGGTAAGTATTCCTTGTTTTCTCATACAATAACTCTTTAAGCAATGAAAGTGAGGCAAATATACAAAATTTTTTTTGCAATCTAAAGAACAAACCGATAAAAGTTCTATGATTATTTCGTATCTTTGCAAGCGTCCCCTCAGAGAAACATAGAAAATGAAAAATTCTTCTCCGGATGTCACTTTTTATTATTCTGAACTGTTATATCCATGAATCGGTTCAGATAATATTCGTTTAACAATTAAAACAGAAGAAATATGGATGAAGGTATTTTAATTCCATTATTAGTACCAATAGCATGTGGATGCGTACTACCTATTATGATTGTCTGGCTTATCATCCGTAAGAAGATGAACGAGACCAATCAGCGTACCCAGATTATGCTGGCAGCCATCGAGAAGAATCCGGATATGGACATCGAAGGACTGATGAAGAAGAGTTCTCTCAAGCCTAAACTACTGAAGGAGAAACTGCTCACAAAACTGCTGTGGGGAACCCTGACCACACTGCTCGGCATTAGTATGATAGGTTGTCATTTCTATGTGAGAAAATATACATACAGCACATCTCCTTGTGGCTTTATTGGTCTTGTTCTGTTGCCCATTGGTATTGCATTCCTCATCAGCTACTTTACTGGCAAGAAGATGCTCGCCAAGGAGATTGAGGCAGAAGAACAGCAACTGATTGCTCAAACTGGAAAAGAGTGACACGTGAGCAGTTCATAGCCCAGGTAGAGCGCGAGCAGGAGGCCCTGAGAGGTTTCTTGTTCGCTCTTTGCTGTGGTAACAAGAGCGAATCCGACGACTTAGCCCAAGATGCACTGGTAAAGGCTTATCTCTCGTCGGCAGGCTATCAAGAAAAGGGGCGTTTCCGCTCGTGGCTTTTCAAGATTGCCTACAACACGTTCCTCAACCACAAGGCCAGTCTGCGCACAACGGAAAATATCGACGAGGCACGGGCACTCGCCAGCAGTAATAACGCCGATAACTGTTTTGAGCATCAGAGTCTTTACCTTGCTCTGAGCACCCTTCCGCCCAAGGAACGCTCGGCTATCACTCTCTATTATCTCAACGGCTACAGTATCAAAGAGATAGCCATGATTACAGACACCTCTGAAGATGCTGTTAAGAAACAACTCTCACGAGGGCGTGACAAACTAAAGAAAAAATTGACCATTGATAGATGAAACTATGATAAAAGATAAATTTCTTGAGGAAGTCTTCCTCACACAGAAGCCGAAGTTCGACGATCAGGCTGACTTCATGAACAAGCTCAACAAGCGTCTGGATGCTGTGGAGTTTATTAAGAAGTATCAGGAGACTACGATACGTCGCTATAAAATGGCTATTGTTGTTGCCTTTGTGGTTGGTATCATCAGTGGGGGTGTCACCATAGCGTATATTCTCTCAACGCCTGCCACCATCCCCCTCTTCAGCTTTGGAGTCCAGACGAAAATGTTACTCTGGCTATCTGAGAATTCCCGTCTCATCGTTGCAACGGTGCTCGCCCTCTTGATGACTCTCGGCACGATGAGTATCATCAATAATGTGCAGGAAATCAGGAAAATACACTCCCGACTGAGTGTATAATTATAGTTTGTCCAAAACAAAATCACTATCGCTATGAGATATCGTGTTTATTTCTCTGAGCTTTTGATTATTATTTCCCATAGAAAAGGTCATTAAAACCAGTAGAAAAGGGTATTAAAACCCATGGAAAAGGTCACCAAAACCAGTAGAAATAGTGGTCATATCTGATAGCGATAGTGATCAACATCAAAAACGATCTACATTTTATTTTAGCGTTACTCTGAACCAGTCGATGTCTATCCAGCCGCGGTCCGTCTTGGCTTCCGGCTCAATGGAGACAAAGCCCATCTTACCACCGATCCACTTACCCTCACGCATCTGGAACTCATCACCACACTTGGTGTATTTCTTACCGTCAGGACTGTAATAGAACGTAACCTTACCACCAGCTTTGACAACCATCCTCAGATAGATATCCTCATAAATAGCTGCCTTGTATTGTACCTTATCCTTGCTCGTGGGAGCCAATGCAGTGATGGTGGTGAAAGTTTCTTTTCCTCCTCTGTCAGCATTCTTGCAGAAAAGACGTTGCAACTCGAAACCATCGCCGACACGCTTGACAACCAGTCCGCTGTAATCTAATCCCATCATCAGCAAACCGGCCCACTGTCCTTCGGCTTTTGAAGCCACCCTTACCTTAGCCGTGGCTGTAAACACATCTGCCGGCGTCTTCTGCAGTAACAGGTTGGGGACGGTCCACAAACTATGCTCATTACCCTCACTACGGGCATAGTTGAAGAGACGCAGGAAACCGTCAGGAGTGGTCATACCCCACTCCTCATCATAGTTGGCATGCCATGACCATTGCTTACCCAACACATAGGAGTTGAACTCATCACTCTCGGCGGGGTTCATCATCGTCTTAACAGAAGACTTCGGCTTGGTGTATTTCACAACAGGCTCACCACAGCCGTCACCATCCTTGTCAACACCGATGACGGGCCAGCCATCCACCCACTTCATCGGATTAAGATGTACCACACGACCATAACATCCCTTATCCTGGAAATTCATAAACCAGTCTTCACCGAAGGGGGTGTGCACCCATCCACCCTGATGAGGACCGTTGATATTCGTGGTACCCTTGGCCATCACCGTACGATATTCGTAAGGGCCGAAGACATTCTTGCTGCGGGCAGCCATCTGCCAGCCCATCTCTACGCCACCTGCCGGCCACATTATATAATAATAACCGTTGTATTTATAAAACTTTGGTCCTTCACTGGTATAATTGCCGTTCTGGTTGCCGTCGAAGACAATCACGGGATTACCGATGGCACGTGTGCCGTCGGGTGATAACTCCCTCACCATCAACACTGAGTTGATATGTTTCCGACTGGCGGCATAGGCATTGACCAGATAACAGCGGCCATCCTCATCCCATAACGGGCAACTGTCGATGAGTCCCTTGCCGGGAACTACCAGCACAGGATCATCCCATCGCCCTGCCGGGTCCTTGGTCTTCACCATGTAAATACCGTAGTCGGGATCACCCCAATAGATATAAAACTCCCCGTTATGATAACGGATGCTCGGTGCCCATACCCCCTCTCCATGACGGGGCGTCTTGAAATGCTGCTCTTTCTCCGCATCCCCGCCATACAAGGACTGCAGGGCATATCCGATAATCTCCCAGTTGACCAAGTCTTTCGAGTGTAACACGGGCAGACCAGGTACACAGTTGAAAGAACTGGCAGTAAGGTAATAGTCATCACCGACCACACAGAGGTCAGGATCACTGTAGTCTGCATTCAACACAGGGTTGGTATACGTACCGTTACCATTGTCGGGACACCATACCTGCGACTTATACTGAGCAGACACGACAAGGGGTGTTGCCAACAACAAAAGGATTAAAATTTTCTTCATGTCTCTATCTTAAAGCGTTATTACAAAATTATTCTCTATATTATTGATTTTCAATTGGTAATTAACATCATAACTGATACTCATCAGCTGTTTTACATCCGTGGGCTGATGAGGTATCGACAAAGCCACATGCCCCATGGTCCGACGCAGGTTGATCTCCACACAGGGATGTAATAAGAAGCCATCCCCTTCCGGATGAGAGACAATCATCATATCTATGCCAAACGGCCCGGTATAATGGCCCTGAAGGCCGGGTAAGAAGTACGCTTTGGCCCGGTCAATGACCCCATCGATGATATCCGACGAGAGATACTGCTCAAGCATCTCCCTCTTCTCCTGTTCGGTGGCTAACAGGTTGCCGGTATATGCCCCGTTGCGGGTCTCGAAAAGGGAAAGACCGAGATATACTATTTGGCCATCGGGCAATGCCTCGAACTCCATGCCGAAATCCCTGATCTTATGATAAAAAGGTTCTACCATCACCCCACCCTGTGTATGAATGACATTCCGGATGAAACCTCTGACGGAGGATGACAGTTGGCCATCGACATAACGGACACCACGGCCGCTACTGCTCCACGGCGCCTTCACCACCAGTTGTCCCAGCATCTTTACGAGGGAGTCTACCTCCCCCTCGGAAGTGACATACTTACTCTCTCCACAGGTTGCCTGTTCGATGCCACTGCGGAGGAAAGCCAGCGCTTGGGTGGTCTGTCTGCGGTTAGACAACTGTCTCTGCCGTTGCAGCATATCATCGTCGGGAAGAATACCGCTGTCGATACCCTGTTCGATCAGCATGGTCTTGAGCGTGAGATCCCATCCCCACGGACAGACACGGGTAAAATGGAAATCCCGGAGATTCTCTTTCGACAGAAAGAGCACATCCATCTTCTTATGGAAATATTTTGTAGCAGCCTTGATCGCAAAAGAGACATCATCCACCAGGACGGCATCCCCGTCATCAGCCCAGATGGCAGGCATCCATCCTAAGTTCATGCGAAGCTCCTGAGCAGCGTGTGGAACTGTCAGGTGCTTCTTGTTATAGGCTAACGCAATGTCATGCTCCGGGTTGAAAATATGTAGTATCATGTAAGAATATTTTTACTTTTACTTGATTTCCCTGCAAAAATAACAAAAAAAATCCATAAATTGTCATCTTGACTTGGCAATTAAAGAAAATATTGCTATATTTGCAGAATAAATAAACTGATCGAAAAAACATGGAGGCTTTTTTCCGTACACACTCCTACCTGATCGAGCATACCAACGCACCGGTAAGAAGACAGTTGATGGACGAAATCAACTGGAATGACCGGTTGATTGGTATCAAGGGTACCCGTGGTGTGGGTAAGACCACCTTCCTGTTGCAATATGCCAAAGAGCATTTCGACATCCACGACCGCAAATGCCTCTATATCAACATGAACAATTTCTATTTCCAAGGAAGAGGCATCGCCGATTTTGCGGGAAAGTTTTATAGAAGCGGCGGTAAGGTGTTGCTCATCGATCAGGTTTTCAAGGA
>JAEEZP010000048.1 GCA_016291915.1 Prevotella sp.
ATCTTTAATCTTCTCTTGGAATTCCGGATCTTTGTCAAGGTCAAGTCCGCGGCGGTATGACCATGCAGATGCCGCGATGACACCGCAGAGACATGCTGGAATAGTTACGGAGATGATCTGCAGAATACTGATATGGAATCCGTTAAGCGCTGAGATTGTGGAGAAAGCCACTACCGCTGCAGAAATCGGAGAACAAACGATGGCTAACATGGAAGATACTGAGGCGACAGCCAGCGGACGCTCCGGACGGATGCCCTTCTTAATGGCTACGTCGGTGATGACAGGCATCAGGGTGTACATCACATGACCTGTTCCACAGACCACTGTCAGGAAGAATGTGCTCAGTGGTGCCAGGAAAGTGATATGCTGTGGGTGCTTACGTAACAGACGCTCCACAATCTGTATCATCCAATCCATACCGCCGGATGCCTGCAAGATACCTGCACAGGTCACAGCAGCCACGATAATATAGATCACATCGGTGGGAGGCGTTCCCGGTTTCAATCCATGGTCGAAGACCAGTAAGGCCAGTCCTAAACCGGCAATGGCTCCGAGTGCAAGACTACCGTATTTGGACCCCAGATAAAGGGCCAAAAGAACGATCAATAATTCTATAATGATAATTAACATAGTCGGTAGGATTTAGTAGATGATCATTGATAATGCATAAGCCACGATAGTGCTGACAAAGATATGGACAAGTCCCGGCATCATGAACGAGTGGTTGAGCAGGTACTTGCCGATGACAGTGGTGCCTGAGCGGTCGAAGTTCACCGTCGCGATATCTGACGGGTAGTTCGGGATAAAGAAATATCCGTAAACGCTGGGCAGCACACCGAGGAGCACCGGTCCGGGTATTCCTAACGAATATGCTAATGGCAACATAGAGACAACCACAGCGCCCTGTGAGTTGATGAGTACAGATACCAGGAAGAAGACGAAGGCGATCGACCAGTTGTATTTTGCCACGATGTCACCTAACATCGCCTGCATCTCATTGGTATAGTTGGAGAAGAACGTATCTGCCAACCATGCGATACCGAAGATAGCCACAACGGCCACCATTCCTGACTGCCACACAGCACCACGTACAGCCTTGGCCGGTGATGCCTTGCAGAAAAGAATCATGATGGCTGCGGCAGAGATCATCACGATCTGAATCACGACATTCATTTTCAACTGTACGGTAGATACCTCGGTGATACCGGGAACGACCGCTTTGGCCTTGGCCAGAGTAGCCGCCGACACTACCGTTCCGTCGGCGAATGTAAAGTCGGGTGCATCCTTAATAGCTTTGATCGTACTATATTCAGGAAGAATGTCCTGGAAGATAGCGAAGAGTACGATGATGATCAGTGCGCCGAGAAATACGAATACTGCATTCTTTGCACTCTGCGGAATCTCTTTGTCGAGTGTTGTTGCTGATCCACCGTAGATATATTCACGTTGCTCAGGATCCTCCAGTTTCTTCAGGAACTCAGGATCCTTGTCGAGGTCGAGACCACGCTTGTAAGAAGCCGTGGCAGCTGCTATCAGTCCACACAGACAGGCAGGGATGCTGACCATCAGCACCTGTGGGATGGTGATGTTAAAGCCGTTGGCATTTGAGATGGTGACGAAGGCCACTACTGCTGCTGCGATGGGCGAACAGGTGATACCCACCTGTGAGGCGATAGAGGCGACGCCACAGGGCCGCTCCGGACGGATACCTTTCTTGATGGCGATATCCACGATGATCGGCATCAGGGTGTAAACCACGTGACCGGTTCCTACCAGGACGGTGAGGAAGAACGTACACAGAGGAGCAAGGAATGTGATGCGGTTCGGGTGCTTACGGAGCATCTTCTCCGCAATCTGTATCAACCAGTCCATACCTCCCGATGCCTGCATGATTCCCGCACAGGTAACGGCTGCGATGATGATGTAGATCACATCGGTGGGAGGGGAGCCCGGTTTCATACAGAAACCGAAAACAAGAATGGCCAGGCCAATACCGGATATTGCGCCCAAGGCCAGACTTCCATACCGTGAACCTACCCATAGGGCAAGCAACACGATAAGCAATTGAATAACCATTAATACCATAGGTGATAGATTTTTTATATGAATTAGTAATTTATTCCTCTTTTATTTTTCGCAAAGATATATAAAAAAAAGGAATTAACAACAATTATCATTTATTTTTTTAGGTAGAAAATGATATTTCATGAATGTGTCCGAACAGTAAACCAAAAAATATGTAAAAACTTTGCTTTAATAATTTTTTTCTTATAACTTTGCACGTCATTATAAACGTTTATAAAATTTACTATTCATTATGGCTAAGAAGTTTGCCGAACACACAGGTATAAATTTAACTGAGACGAATAATAAGATTCTCGAGGAGTGGAACAAAAAAGACTTGTTTCACCGTTCTATAACTGAGCGTGAGGGATGCCCCCAGTTTGTATTCTATGAGGGACCTCCTTCTGCCAACGGTCATCCCGGAATCCATCATGTGCTGGCCCGTACGATCAAGGATACTTTCAACCGCTATAAGACGATGAAGGGTTATCAGGTGTTCCGCAAGGCCGGTTGGGATACCCACGGACTACCCGTAGAGTTGGGCGTGGAGAAAGATCTCGGCATCACCAAGGCCGATATCGACAATAAAGAGTCGGAGAAATATATCTCTGTGGAGGACTACAACCACAAGTGTCGTGAGAACGTGATGATGTACACCGCTGAGTGGCGTGACCTAACTGAGAAGATGGGTTATTGGGTGGACATGGATCATCCTTATATCACCTATGATAATAAATATATCGAGACGTTGTGGTGGCTGCTCAAGCAGTTGTATGACAAGAACCTATTATATAAAGGTTATACCATCCAGCCGTATTCACCCGCTGCAGGTACCGGACTGTCTTCACACGAGTTGAACCAGCCGGGTTGTTACAGGGATGTGAAGGATACCACCTGCACGGCGATGTTCACCATTGTGGATCCCCGTCCGGAGATGAGAGAGTGGGGCACACCGGTGTTCCTGGCATGGACGACCACACCGTGGACCCTTCCTTCCAACACCGCCCTTTGTGTGGGTCCGAAGTTCGACTATGTCTGTGTACAGACGTACAATCCCTATAATGGCAACAAGATCTCTGCCGTCCTGGCTGCTGAATTGGTGGATGCTTACCTCAAGCCGGAGGGAGAGTTCGCCGATATGGATGCCTATAAACCCGGTGATAAGGTGGTGCCTTACCGTATCGTAGGCCAGTATAAGGGTTCTGACCTGGTGGGTATGAGATATCGCCAGCTGATGCCATGGGTAAAACCCTGTGAGCGTCTCGACAACAATGCGGCAGAGTTCGTGAAAGAAGCCGCCAAAGAGCATCCGGAAAAGATCTTCACCGTTGGCAACGACCAGTTTGTGGAGATGGAAGACGAGGCTTTCCGTGTGATCCCCGGTGATTATGTCACCACCGACGATGGTACGGGTATCGTGCATATCGCGCCCACCTTCGGAGCTGATGACGCCAAGGTGGCCAAGGATGCCGGCATTCCCTCTTTGTTTATGATTAACAAAGGTGGTGAGACCCGTCCGATGGTTGACCTCGAAGGAAAATACTACCTCATCGAGACCCTCGCTCCTGAGTTTATGGAGAAGTGTGTCAACGTGGAGGCCTATGCTCACCATGCCGGTGACTATGTGAAGAATGCCTACGATCCACAGTTCAATGTCAATGGCTACGACGAGAAGGCTGCTAACAAGGCAGAGGATCTCAATATCGTCCTGTCATTGGAGATGAAGCAAGAGGGCACAGCCTATAAGATAGAGAAACATATCCATAACTACCCCCACTGCTGGCGTACTGACAAACCGGTGCTTTACTATCCGCTCGACAGTTGGTTCATCCGTTCTACCGCCTGCAAAGAGCGTATGGTGGAGTTGAACAAAAACATCAATTGGAAACCGGAAAGTACTGGTACAGGACGTTTTGGCAACTGGTTGGAGAACCTTAACGACTGGAACCTCTCTCGTTCTCGTTTCTGGGGCACCCCGCTGCCTATCTGGCGAAACAAAGAGACCCGTGAGGAGATCTGCATCGGTAGTGTAGAACAGCTCTATCAGGAGATCGAGAAGAGTGTGGCTGCCGGTGTGATGACCACCAATCCACTGAAGGATAAGGGATTCGTGCCCTGCGACTATTCCCAGGAGAACTACGACAAGATAGACCTCCATCGTCCGTATGTCGATGATATCGTGTTGGTGGGTGAGAGCGGACAGCCCCTGCATCGTGAGATGGACCTTATCGATGTATGGTTTGACTCCGGTTCGATGCCTTATGCTCAGGTACACTATCCGTTTGAGAACAAAGAGGCGATCGACAAGGGCCTTGCCTTCCCATGTGACTTCATCAGTGAGGGCGTTGACCAGACACGTGGTTGGTTCTTTACCTTGCATGCCATCGCCACGATGATCTTTGACAATGTTGCTTACAAGAATGTTATCTCCAGCGGATTGGTGCTCGATGCCAAGGGTATCAAGATGTCGAAACATCTGGGTAATGTAGTGAACCCCTTCCAGGAAATCAAGAAGAATGGCGCTGATGCCGTACGATTCTATATGCTTACCAACACCTCACCATGGGATAACCTGAAGTACGACCCGAAGGGTGTCGAGGAGGTGCGTCGTAAGTTCTTCGGCACATTATATAACACCTATTCGTTCTTCAGTCTGTATGCCAACGTGGATGGTTTCAACTACTCCCGTCCTGAGGTACCTGTCAGTGAGCGTCCGGAGATCGACCGCTGGATCATCTCCTCGCTGAACACCCTCATCAAGAATGTGGATGAAGCACTGAGTGACTATGAGCCAACAAAGGCTGGACGAATGATCGACACCTTCGTAAGCGACGACCTCAGCAACTGGTATGTACGTCTGAACCGCAAACGTTTCTGGGGTAAGGAGATGTCGAAAGACAAGCTCAGTGCCTATCAGACCCTGTATGTCTGTCTGGAGACCGTGGCTAAGTTGTTAGCTCCCTTCTCTCCCTTCTATGCTGACGAACTCTACTTAGACCTTATTCAGGCCACCGGCAGAGAGACCCTCGACAGTGTACATCTCGCAGCCTTCCCCGTTGCCGACGAGTCGCTGATCGACAAAGAACTGGAGATGCGTATGGAGATGGCTCAGAAGATTACCTCTATGGTGCTCGCCCTCCGTCGTAAGGTGAACATCAAGGTACGTCAGCCGCTGCAGACGGTGATGATCCCCGCTGTCGATGAGAACCAGATGCGATATATCGAGGCAGTGAAAGACCTGATCATCAACGAGGTGAACGTCAAAGAACTGAAGTTCGTGGAGGGTGCCGGTATCCTTGTCAAGAAGGTGCGTTGCAACTTCCGTACGATGGGAAAGAAGTTCGGCAAACTGATGAAAGGCATTGCTGCTCAGATGACACAACTGTCACAGGAGGATATCACACGCTTGGAAGAGCAGGGTAGCCTGTCGCTGACAGTGGAAGACACACCGGTAACCATCGATGCTGCCGACGTAGAGATCATCAGCGAGGATATCCCAGGCTGGCTGGTATCCAACGAAGGTAACCTTACCGTTGCCCTTGAGGTGGAGATCAGCGACGAGCTACGTAAGGAGGGTATGGCCCGTGAGTTGATCAACCGTATCCAGAACCTCCGTAAGGATGGTGGCCTGGAGATCACCGACCGTATCAGCGTGATCGTTTCTTCTCAGGAAGAGACCAACAGTGCTATCGAGAGCTATGGTAACTATATCAGCAACCAGGTGCTCGCCGACAGTCTCACCATCGCTGACAATGATGGACCTTTAGTGGAGTTTGACGACTTCGATCTACATATTTTGATTCAGAAAATCTAAAATATTACTACATTAAATAACTATTATGGCAGAGAAAACACGCTATAGCGATGAGGAACTCCAGGAGTTTAAAGAACTCA
>JAEEZP010000049.1 GCA_016291915.1 Prevotella sp.
GAGCTTGCATGGCACAATCTTCACAGATAAAGCCACTGATACCTGTTATCAACAATCGGACGTCATTCTCTCCTCGTCCGCAAAAGCTACATACCTTTTTCATTTCTTCTTCGTCAATACCTCATCAATCATTCCATAGGCTTTAGCCTCTTCTGCATTCATCCAATAATTTCTGTCAGAGTCTGCCCACACCTTCTCATAAGGTGTATGTGAATGGTTTGCTATAATCGTATAAAGTTCTTTCTTATATTTCTGGATCTCTCTGGCTTCAATCTCAATATCTGAAGCCTGTCCCTGCACACCGCCTAACGGTTGATGGATCATCACACGACTGTGTGGCAAGGCGAAACGCTTTCCTTCTTCTCCGCTGACCAAAAGCACAGCAGCCATGGAAGCAGCCATTCCTGTACATGTAGTGGAGACACTGGAGGTAATAAACTGCATGGTATCATAGATTCCCAAACCGGCAACGACACTTCCACCGGGACTATTGATATAAATGGTGATGTCTCGGTCAGGCTCTGAGAAGTCGAGGTACAGCAATTGTGCCTGTAACGTATTGGCGGTATAGTCGTCAATCTCTGTTCCCAGGAAGATTATACGGTCCATCATCAAACGTGAGAAAACATCCATCTGCGTAACATTCAGCTGTCGTTCCTCGAGAATATAAGGATTAAGGTATCTTGTCTGTGCTTTTATCACATCATCCAAAACCATACTGTTCATGCCTAAGTGCTTTGTAGCATATTTTCTAAAGTCGTTCATAATCTATTAAAATTAATATAAATAAAAAGGGCTATCAACCTTTTTAAAAATCGTTGTAGCAACAAAGATAACAAAAAAAGTTGATAACCCCTAATATATTTGAGGTTTTTTTCTAAAAAAAGATTATTAACCTCTCATCATCTCATTAAACTCTTCCAAAGTAACATCTTTATTGTTCAATTTAACAACAGTCTTGAGAGCCTCTGTCAGTTTGCGATCGATACTGCGGTCAACGAGATTGTCAACATATTCTTTCTTCTTAAGCATGTCATTGGCATAATTCTCAAGATACTCGTCTGGAACATTGCTCATTCCATACTGTGCAAACTGTGCACGGGCAGCTTCCTTGGCAGCCTCCTTAATGTCGTTGTCATCGATCTTGACGTTATTGGCCTCAACCAACTGCTCTTTCATCAGATGCCATGCCAATTCCTTAATACTCAGATCAAAGTTCTTCTCCACGTAATCAGCTTCCTTGTCTTTGTTATTGTTCTCCATGACACGCTTCAGGAGAGCTTCGGGGAAAGTAAGGGTTCCTACCTTATCCTCACAGTATTTACGTACATCCAGCAAGAACTTATAGTCACTGTCAACGGCGAACTGTGCCTTCAGGCTCTCAGCAATCTTCTCACGGAACTCTTTCTCGTCCTTAACAGTTCCCTCTCCAAATACCTCATCGAACAGCTGCTGATCAACAGTAGCAGGAACGAAACGAGAGATTTCTGTTATCTGATAACTGAAGTCAGAAGTGATATCCTTGGCTTCTTCCTTTGTAATCTTCAACAAAGAAGACACCTCCACATCACTCTCTGGATATGCCTTACGGGGATTAAAGGTAATCACATCACCCAGTTTTACACCATTGAAAAGAGCTTTCTGCTCTTCCACTTTGATGTAATTTGGAAGCATGGAAGCACTTTCTACCGTGATACCACCTTCTTTTGTCTCACCGTTCTCATCTAACTCACGGAGATCACCCTTCAGAATATCATTATCCTGATAAGTCTCCGGCTTCTCGTAATGACCCTGACGGGAAGCATACATCTTTACCTGCTGGTCGATGGTCTCGTCAGATGGGTTAATAGTATAATAATCAATCTTATCTTTACCTGACAGTTCAAGGGTAAATTCGGGAGCCACTGCAATGTCAAAGACAAATGTATAAGGTGCAGGACCTTCAATATCAACCTCTACCTGCTTCTCAGAAGGAAGGGGTTCTCCCAGCATCTGGATTTTATTGTCATTAACGTACTTATAGATTTCCTGTCCCAACACTTTGTTGATCTCGTCTACCTTCACGGCATTACCATATTGGCGCTTGATTAAACCCATAGGCACCTGTCCGGGGCGGAAACCGGGAAGATTCGCTTTCTTACGATAATCTTTCAACGTCTTCTCGACATTCTCTTTGTAATCTGACTCTTCTACTGTCAAGGTCATCAAACCATTGACTTTGTCCGGATTCTCAAATGTAATTTTCATCTGTTATACTTAATATTTTAATGTTTATCTGAATTGGGCTGCAAAATTACTGATAAATTCTGTAAATCTATTATATAATGTGGAAAAAAATCATTTTTTAACCGTTTTCCACCGCATTCTCTTGTTCCTCACGAGCTCTACGCTGGTGCTCCTCGTCAATCATCTGGAAGTCTTTCTTCCTCAGCACGAAACTGGTGCTGAGATACTTCTCTCTGACAGTTTTGTTGGCAGCTAACTCCTCAGGGGAACCCTTGAAGAGAATCTTTCCTTCAAACAACAGATAGGCACGGTCTGTGATGCTCAGTGTCTCCTGCACGTTATGGTCGGTGATGAGGATGCCGATATTCTTGTATTTTAATTGCCATACGATATGCTGTATATCCTCCACTGCAATAGGGTCAACGCCGGCAAACGGTTCATCAAGCATAATAAACTTCGGATCAATGGCCAGACAACGGGCAATCTCCGTTCTACGGCGTTCTCCTCCTGACAATTGGTCTCCTTTGTTCTTACGAACTTTCTCCAAACGAAACTCTTTAATCAGGCTTTCCAGTTTCTCCACCTGATAATCGTGAGGCTTGTCTGTCATTTCAAGCACGGCCATGATATTATCCTCTACACTCAACTTGCGGAAGACACTCGCCTCCTGAGGAAGATAGCCGATACCTGCACGCGCACGTTTATATACCGGGTATCCGGTAATCTCATGATCATCGATATAGATTCTGCCCGCATTGGGAATAATCAGTCCTGTCGTCATATAGAACGAGGTAGTCTTACCGGCTCCGTTAGGACCTAACAGACCGACAATCTCACCCTGTCGTACGTTAATAGACACGTCGTTGACAACCGTACGTTTTCCGTATCTCTTTACCAGTCCTTCTGCACGGAGGATGGAATTTGAGACTTGCTCCTGATTATTCACCTCTTGTTCCGATACCGGCATTACGATATTCTCATCCATAGTCATTCTATTTATCCTGCAAAGTTACGAAAAATGTCGTTAATATCATTGAAGAAATAAAAAACTCTTCTTTACATTGCAGATTTTTATTATTTTTTGGTTACTTTTGTATCGAAATTGAAGAAAAGATGTTTATATATAACTGGTTATATACGTTCGGAAAGTATTTGACACTCATGGGCAGGGTTTTCTCCCAGCCTGAACGTATGCGTATGTTCTTCAAGAAATATGTGAAAGAGATGCAGGCTCTTGGTGTAGACTCCATCGGTATCGTACTCCTGATTTCTTTTTTCATCGGTGCTGTTATCTGCATCCAAATGAAGATTAATATTGAAAGTCCATGGATGCCTCGTTGGGTTGCCGGATATACCACACGCGAGATCATGCTGTTGGAGTTCTCCTCTTCCATCATGTGTCTGATCCTTGCAGGTAAGGTTGGTTCCAACATCGCCTCAGAGTTAGGCACCATGCGTGTGACCCAACAGATTGATGCGCTGGAGATAATGGGTGTCAACTCAGCAGAATACCTGATATTGCCGAAGATTACAGCAATGGTTACGATGATGCCTTTCCTGGTTATCTTTTCTTCTGCCATGGGCATTGTCGGTGCATACGCCACAGCTTATATCGGTCATATAATGAGTCCCGACGACCTCACGTTAGGTATTCAGCATGCTTTTGTGTCTTGGTTTCTGTGGATGAGTGTCATCAAAAGTCTGTTCTTTGCCTTCATCATCGCCAGTGTGAGCAGCTATTGCGGATACACTGTAGAGGGAGGTTCCGTAGAGGTAGGAGAAGCAAGTACTTCTGCTGTAGTTACCAGCAGTGTACTGATTCTTTTTTCTGATGTTTTCTTAACCCAACTGTTGTCATGATAGAGATCAAGCACCTATATAAATCTTTCGATGACAAGGATGTTCTGAAGGATATCAATGCTGTCTTTGAGAACGGTATGACTAATCTGATTATCGGCCA
>JAEEZP010000050.1 GCA_016291915.1 Prevotella sp.
AGGGGCAGACTTCATGTCTGACCGTATACCGGGTAGGGATACACCCTACCCCTACAAGTTCGCAAGCTAATCACTTGTTGACTCGTCGACTTGTCTATTATTATATAACTTTCAGAAACGGAATACTTTGGCAATGCCCTCTCCCAACCTTTGATGTTTCACATCGAAGTTACTCTCGCTCGGCATAGCTTAAGTAAAACTTAGCTCTGCTCTCGCTTACTCGTAACTTTCCCCATAGGCATGGGGCGAGGCGTCCGTAGCGTTACGCATCTTTCTCGACAACTTGCTGGCAACCAGTAGGGGCAGACTTCATGTCTGCCCGCAAACCGGGTAGGGATAAACCCTACCCCTACACGTTCGCAAGCTAATCACATGCAGACTTGTCTACTATTATCTAACTTTCAGAAACGGAATACTGTGGCGATGTCTATCGAACATCCCGCCCCATGCCTATGGGGCGGGAACGAGGGAGGGGAAACTCTAAACCCTAAACTCTAAACTAATATTGGTTGCAATAGCGAGAGATGCAGGTAAGGAATGCAACGACTGAGAACGGCATCGGAGATGGGGCGAGGACTTGTTTGAGCGTAGCGAGTCCCGCAGCCCAGTTCTCAGAGTTGAGATTCCTTCTGCATCGAAGCGTGCAACATGGTCTCTCTTGGTTCCTTCTCTCTGCCAAAACAGAGAGAAGAACATAAAGGTACTTTCGTTCGGAAATAAAAATAATTTTTCTTTTTGTATTTCACTCATTTATTCGTACCTTTGCACCTTAATAAAATAGACGAGAAAAAAATCGCAATAAAGGTAAAGAAATAATGAAAAAAAGTAATTCAGGAAACTTTTCAATGATAGCCGACTACGACGGAGATATCAGAACCATCATACACGGCGGTTCTTCAGGGACCTGCCCTATCTTAGCCACACGTAACCTGATACTATTCCCCGGAGTAGTATCACCGATCATCATCGGCAGACTGAGCAGTCTGAATCTGGTTAATGCCCTTAAAAAAGATGCTGATATGGTATTCGCCATATTTACCCAGAAGGATGAGGGTGTAGAAAACCCGAGAATGTCAGACTTATATCCTTATGGTGTGTTTGCCAAACTGATACGTATCCTCGAGATGCCGGGCAACGGTGATACCGTAACGGTTATCGTACAGGCGATGGGCCGTTGTGTGCTCAGAGAACTCACCTCCTACCGCCCTTATCTGAAAGGTGTGGTGGAGGAGTATCCCGAGGTGTTGCCCGATGACAATGATGTGGAGTTTGCCGCTGCCATCGAGGATCTCCGTAATACGGCTAAGCATTTCATCCAGATTCACGACGAGATACCCGATGAGGCACAGTTTGCCATCAACAATATCAACAATGATATCATTGCGCTCAACTATATCTGTGCAAACCTTCCCTTCGAACTGACGGAGAAAGAGAAACTGTTGAAGGATGAGAAGATCTCCGATCGTGTCATCGACCTGTTGAAGGTCCTTCACAAGGAGATACGTCTGCTGGAGATCAAGGCAGACATCCGCACGAAGACCCGTGAGGATCTGGACGAGCAGCAACGAGAATACTTCCTCCAGCAGCAGATCCGTAATATCAAGGAGGAACTGGGTAACGGCGAGGGCTCTCCCGAGCGGCGTGACCTTCTGGCAAAGGCCCGTAACAAGAAATGGTCGGAGGATATTCACGAGACCTTCAACAAAGAGCTTGACAAACTGGATATGCTCAATCCGCAGGGTCCCGAATACAGTGTTCAGTTGAATTATCTTCAGACACTCGTGAACCTGCCATGGGGTGAATATACGCATGATGACCTGAACCTGAAACGTGCACAGAAGATTCTCGACAAGGATCACTATGGCATGGAGAAGGTGAAAGAACGTATTCTCGAATACATCGCCGTACTGTCACTCAGAGGAGATCTCAAATCCCCTATCCTCTGCCTCTACGGTCCTCCGGGTGTCGGTAAGACCTCCTTGGGTAAGAGCATTGCAGAGGCCATGAAGAGAAAGTACGTACGTATCAGTCTGGGTGGTCTTCACGATGAGTCGGAGATACGTGGACATCGACGCACATACGTGGGTGCTATGCCCGGCAGGATCATCAAGAATATCCAGAAGGCCGGTTCTTCCAATCCTGTCTTCATCCTCGATGAGATAGATAAGGTGACGCAGAACACCATCAATGGTGATCCCTCGTCAGCCCTTCTCGAGGTCTTGGATCCGGAGCAGAACTTTGCCTTCCATGATAATTACCTCGATGTGGACTATGATCTCTCGAAGGTACTGTTCATAGCTACTGCCAACGACCTCAACACCATCCCCCGTCCGTTGCTCGACCGTATGGAAGTGATTGAGGTAAGTGGTTATATCACCGAAGAGAAGATCGAGATAGCCAAGCGTCATCTCATCCCAAAGGAAAAAGAGAATACCGGACTGAATACCGACAAGGCACTGTCGTTCAACAAGGCGGCCATTGAGAAGATCATCGAGCAATATACCCGTGAGAGCGGTGTACGACAGTTGGAGAAACAGATCAACAAGTCGCTTCGTAAGCTGGCTTATACCATGGCGAAGGACGGTAAGCTGCCTTATGAGAAGATCACGCCGAATGAGATCGGTGAACTCTTGGGTAAGCCTCCCTATTACCGTGATATCTACCAGGGTAACAAAGATGCGGGGGTTGTCACCGGACTGGCATGGACGAGTGTCGGCGGAGAGATCCTCTTTATCGAGACAAGCCTGAGCAAGGGTAAGGGTTCCAAGCTGACATTGACGGGTAATCTGGGTGATGTGATGAAGGAATCGGCTATCCTGGCATTGGAATATGTCAAGGCCCACGCCTCCACGCTGAAGATTGACTATCGTATCTTCGACCATTGGAACATTCATATACATGTGCCGGAGGGAGCCACTCCGAAGGACGGTCCTTCGGCAGGTATCACCATTGCCACCTCCATCGCCTCGGCCCTTACCCAGCGTAAGGTCCGTAAGAATACGGCTATGACCGGAGAGATCACGTTAAGAGGTAAGGTACTGCCTGTGGGTGGTATCAAAGAGAAGATTCTTGCCGCGAAACGTGCCGGTATCACGGACATCGTGATGTGTCAGGACAACAAGAAAGACATTGACGAGATACAGGATATCTATCTCAAAGGCATTACCTTCCATTATGTGGAGAATGTGCAGGATGTATGGAAGTTTGCGCTGACCGACGAGATTGTTGACCATCCGACAGTTTTCGAGATTGACGAAGATAAAAAAGATTAAGGTTTTCTCATGACTTTCGAAGTACTACATACAGACAATGCCAGTGATGCCCGTACGGGTATCATCACCACCGCGCACGGAAAGATAAAGACACCTATCTTCATGCCGGTAGGGACGGTCGGCTCTGTTAAAGGTGTTCATTTCAGTGAGCTTCGCGAACAGGTAAAGGCACAGATCATTTTAGGAAATACCTATCATCTGTATCTGCGTCCGGGACTGGAAGTGTTGCGAGCTGCCGGTGGTCTGCATCAGTTCAACACCTGGGATCGCCCGATATTAACCGACAGCGGTGGTTTCCAGGTATTCTCTCTGACCGGTATCCGGAAGTTGCGTGAGGAAGGTTGTGAGTTCCGTTCACATATCGATGGTTCCAAGCATATCTTCACGCCAGAGAATGTGATGGATACCCAACGAATCATCGGTGCGGATATTATCATGGCATTGGATGAATGTCCTCCAGGAGAGAGTGACTACACTTATGCAAAGAACAGTCTTGCGCTGACACAGAGGTGGTTAGACCGTTGCATTAAACGGTTTAATGAAACAGAACCGTTGTATGGTTTCGACCAAGCACTCTTCCCTATCGTGCAAGGATGTACGTATAAGGATCTGCGCAGTGAGGCTGCCAAATATATAGCCGACAAAGGAGCACCGGGTAATGCCATCGGTGGACTGGCCGTCGGTGAGCCTACTGAGGTGATGTACGAAATGATAGAGGTGGTTAACGCTATCCTCCCGAAAGACAAGCCCCGTTATCTGATGGGCGTAGGAACCCCACAGAATCTGTTGGAAGCCATCGAGCGAGGTGTTGACATGTTCGATTGTGTGATGCCTACCCGCAATGGCCGTAACGCCATGCTCTTCACCTATCAAGGGACGATGAACATGCGTAACAAGAAATGGGAGATGGACTTCTCCCCTATCGATCCCGAAGGATGTGATATCGACCGTATCCACACCAAGGCCTATCTGCATCATCTGTTCAAAGCACAGGAGTTGTTGGCCATGCAGATAGCGAGTATCCACAATCTCGCTTTCTACCTCAGACTGATGAATGATGCAAGGACACATATTGAGAATGGTGATTTTGTGACATGGAAAGCAAGTATCATCGACCAATTAGGAAAAAGAATATAAGATGAATATCAATAAAGAAAAGGTAAAACAGACAACTGAAAAGACAAGAAGGGTGACCATCAGCCTTCTTCATAAAATCATCTTGGCCTGGAAATGGTTAGGACGGAAATGCAGTTGGATGAACAGATTTAATCCGCTACGACACCTGAAGATCCTGGATTGGTATATCATCAAGAAATTCATCGGCACCTATTTCTTTGCCATCATCCTGATTATCTCCATCTCTATTGTCTTCGATTTCAATGAGCATCTGGCAAAGTTCACACAGTATCATGCGCCGTGGAAAGCAATCATCTTTGACTATTACCTGAACTTCATCCCGTATTTTGCCAATCTGTTCAGTCCACTGTTCGTATTTATCGCGGTTATCTTCTTTACTTCCAAGTTGGCCGGCAACTCGGAGATTATCTCCATGCTGGCTGCGGGAGTCAGTTTTAAACGACTGATGCGCCCGTATATGATCTCGGCTGCCATCATCTCGTTGCTGACCTTCTTCCTGGGTGCTTATGTCATTCCGAAAGGCACTATCGTCAAACAAAACTTTGAGACGATATACAAGAATAAGAAGAGAAACACCTCAGCACAAAATGTGCAGTTACAGGTAGGAAAAGGTGTTATTGCCTATATGCAGCATTACGACAATAACACGAAGAGGGGCTTTGGCTTCAACCTGGATAAGTTTGAGAATAAGAAACTGGTGAGTCATCTTACCGCACAAGAGATACAATACGACACGATCAGTGACAGTAAATACCACTGGAAGATCAGTCAATGGCGAATAAGGGACATGAAAGGTCTGAGGGAGAAAATCACCAGCGGTGCCCGAAAAGACACGATGATCATGATGGAACCCACCGACCTTGTCTTCTCCAAAGGCCAACAGGAGACTTTTACCAGTCCGCAGCTCCGGGAGTATATCAGCAAACAGATTGACAGAGGGTCAGGCAACGTTGTGCAATATGAGGTGGAGTATCATAAACGTATCGCCTCCAGTTTCGCATCGTTTATCCTGACGACCATCGGAATGTCATTATCTTCGAGAAAAAGGAAAGGAGGTATGGGACTGTACCTCGGTATCGGTCTGGCACTCAGCTTTACCTATATCCTACTGCAGGCAGTATCCTCCACCTTTGCTATTCAGGCCGATACACCACCCATGCTGGCTGCATGGATACCCAATATTATTTTTGCCGTGGTAGCCTATTTCTGCTACCGGCAAGCACCAAATTGATAACATGGATTTTTACGAATTAGATTTAAACGATAACACACTCGACGCACTGGATGACATGAACTTCAGTGTCTGTACACCTATTCAGGAAAAGTGCATACCTGAGATACTGAACGGAAGGGATATTCTCGGTGTGGCACAGACAGGTACAGGAAAGACCGCTGCATATCTCTTGCCGATCCTCAGCATGCTTGACGATGGAGGTTTTCCGAAGGAAGCCATCAACTGTGTCATTATGAGTCCCACCCGGGAGCTAGCTCAACAGATCGACCAGGCCATGCAGGGCTTCTCATATTATATGCCAGAGGTAAGTAGTGTGGCAGTGTATGGAGGAAACGACGGACACAGATATGACCAGGAATACAAAGGTATGAAACTGGGTGCTGATGTGATCATTGCCACCCCGGGAAGACTGATCAGTCATATAGCCATGGGGAATATCGACCTCAGCCAAGTGTCTTTCTTCGTTCTTGATGAGGCTGACCGTATGTTAGACATGGGCTTTCACGATGATATCATCAACATCGCCAAGCTGTTGCCTGACACTCATCAGACGATTATGTTCTCTGCTACCATGCCCGACAAGATTGAAGAGTTGGCCAATACCTTGTTGCATAATCCCGTGACGGTGAAGATTGCCGTGAGCAAGCCGGCAGAGAAGATTCACCAGATGGCATATGTCTGTCATGAAAACCAAAAGATACGTATCCTGAATTATCTCTTTAAGAGTAACCAACTGAAAAGGGTGATTATCTTTGCATGCTCCAAGATCAAGGTGAGGGAGATATACCGCGAACTGCTCCAGATGAAGGTCAACTGTGGCGAGATGCATTCTGACCTTACCCAACAGCAACGTGATGAGGTGATGTATCTTTTCAAGAGTGGACAGATCGATGTATTGGTGGCTACAGACATTGTGGCACGTGGTATAGATATCGATGATATTGCCACTGTTATCAATTATGATGTTCCCCATGAGGCAGAAGACTATGTTCATCGTATCGGCAGGACAGCACGTGCCGACAGAGATGGCCAAGCGATCACCCTGATACGTGGATGGGAGATCATCGACTTTATCCGTATAGAGAAGTTCCTGGGATATGCCGTAGAGAAGGTTGACCTACCCTACAAGATGGTTGGCCCTGAATACCGACCGATGAACAAACGGGGAGGACGTGCCCATTTCCATCGACATGGAAAGCCAAGCGATAACAAGAAGGGGAAAACGACCAATAAGAGAAAGAATACCAGACCACAGAGAAGGAAGAAAGATAAAAAGCAATAACCTATACGGTAGGATTATTTCTTTTCTTCTTTCTCATCCTTGTCCCGGACAACCACTTTTACACGAGAGATACGACGCTCTTCTAACTCCGTTACCTCAAAAAGATAATTCTTGTATTCCAGTTTTTCATGAACACTGGGGAAATCACCTTTAAGCTCAAGAATCAGTCCTGCCAAAGTATCGGCATCACCTTCTATATCCTCAAACTCTTCATCATCCACTTCCAGGATCCTTACCATATCACTAAGAAGTGTCTTTCCCTCGAAGAGATAGGTATTCTTGTTCAAACGAGTAAACACCTTCTCATCCTCGTCATACTCGTCATTGATCTCACCGACGATCTCCTCAACGATATCCTCTAAGGTTACCATGCCACTGGTACCGCCAAACTCATCAACGACAATGGCAATATGTACCTTGTTTTCCTGAAACTCACGTAACAGATCATCTATTTTCTTTGTTTCCGGCACGAAATAAGGAGGACGGATAAGACTCTGCCACCTGAAATTGGTCGGCTTACTAAGATGTGGCAGTAAATCCTTGATATAGAGAATACCACGGATATTATCAGAATTATCCTGATAGATAGGAATACGACTGTAGTTATTCTCGATGATGCAATTAAGAACTTCAGAGAACGACGACTTGATATCCAAGGCAACGATGTCCTGGCGACTGGTCATCACTTCCTTAGCTGTCTCATCACCAAAGCGGATGATACCCTGAAGCATCTTCTCCTCTTCCTTGATGTCATCCTTATCGGTCAACTCCAAGGCTTGTTCCAAATCATCGACACTCAACAGGTGATTCTCTTTATGAACAACTTTCTCAGCCAATGAACCACTGCTCATCAACACCGTTTCCAAAGGCCAAAAGAGCTTTCTGAAGAACAAAACACCATTACATACCTTCCTGCAGAAACGCAAAGAACTCTGGCGGGCATAGATCTTGGGGATGATCTCACCAAACAACAATAAAAGAAACGTCAGTAAGACGGTGATACAGACAAACTGCAGCCAATAGGCATTTCCGAAATCTACCACCTGTGAAAAGACATAGTTACACAGCATGATAATCGTCACATTAACAAAATTGTTGGTTATCAAAATAGTAGCCAACGTTCTTTCACTGTCTTCACGTAACTTCTGAACATTTCGGTCCACGGGATAACGCTCAGGGTCCATCTCACTGAGATCTGTGGGAGACAGACTGAAAAAGGCTATCTCCGAGCCACTGGCATATCCAGATAAGATAAGGAGTAACAAAGAGATAACTCCGACGATGATAACACTCATCGACGGAGCTATGAAATGTACTTCACTCAGTGTCTGTTGTAACGAAACAATATCCATATTAGAATGGTAAATCTCCGTTTTCCTGATCCTGCTGTTGTACACCAGGCACTGGTTCAGAAACAGCAGCAGGAGCATTGGTTGTTGTATTAGCAGTAGTGTTATTACCTTTAGGTGACAACATCTCCATATTCTCTGCAACTATCTCTGTTATGTATCGACGGACACCTTTCTGATCATCATAACTACGGTTACGTATCTTTCCCTCCACAAAGAGTTTATCTCCCTTACGGACATATTTCTCCACAACCTTTGCCATACCACGATAGAATACCACATTGTGCCATTCTGTACGATCAGGTACCTGTGTACCATTCTGAAGTGTGTAACCTCTTTCTGTAGTTGCCAATGTTACTTGTGCTACAGCCTGATCCTGTTCATAGTACCTGACCTCAGGGTCCTTTCCTACATTACCGATTAATAATGCTTTGTTCATAGTTTTAGGAATTAAAAGATTAATATTATTTCCAGTATCCAAGATACTTGAACTTAAAGTTCTTTCCTTTTGCTGAAGGGAACTGACTGCGTGGGTCAACCCTTTCGCGCAGATGCTCCACAATACGGTTATAACAGTCTATACCGCTATTAGCCTTGCAGTTAGCAACAAATAATGTATCACGATATTCGTGCTTGCCAGTGGAAGGAATCAGCACCACACGTTTGAAATTCAATGAACCTTCATACCATCCCGGACGGTTCTCATTGAGTCTGGCTATCGTGGGTGGTGTGGGATCGACAGCAGGACCATCGGGAGCATCACTCGGACGTAATGCCTTCTTCTGCTTGAAGTCAAGCATCGTGGCTGCCTCTGTCTTGATGATAATGAAATAGACTCTCGGACGCAGCTTATAGCGTTTGGGATAATACACCTCGCTGGTAGCATAGCTACGAACATCCGCCTCCAACTCATCGTTCATCTCAATCTCAGGGATAGAACGCAGAAACTCAACAGCTTCGTCAACATTAGAAACTAATGTCTCTTTATCGAAATATCTTAAATATAGATTCATTATTTGTATTTTTCTTTTCCCGTTGTTGTCAAGCATCAAAAAATGTTTGATAAAAGAGCGGAAAACGGGACTCGGACCCGCGACCCCAACCTTGGCAAGGTTGTGCTCTACCAACTGAGCTATTTCCGCGTAAAACCATTCAAAATGAATAGATGTTTTTGGTGAAGAGGAGGAGACTCGAACTCCCACGTCACAATTGACACTACCCCCTCAAAGTAGCGCGTCTACCAATTCCGCCACCTCTCCAACAAAAAACTGATAACAAGAAACTAAATGCTTATTGTTGTGCCCAGAACAGGACTCGAACCTGCACACCTCGCGGCACACGCACCTGAAACGTGCGCGTCTACCAATTCCGCCACCTGGGCCTGTTGTGAATAAGCGATTAACGCGCTCTTGTTATCAGTATGTTGAGCGGAAAACGGGACTCGGACCCGCGACCCCAACCTTGGCAAGGTTGTGCTCTACCAACTGAGCTATTTCCGCCTTTAATCCTTAGTAATTTTTAAGGAGCATTTCTCTAAATGCGGTTGCAAAGGTAATATAATTTTCTGAATCACCAAAGTTTTTCCTTAAAAAATTTCGTCACATCAATTATATATCTGTTTTTTTAGCAAAAACAAATAGTTTTTATTGGGCTTACTGAACTTAATCCATCCTGTATTTATAGTCTTCATAACGATAATCGCGAAGAATCTCAAGTTCGTTATCCAAATGAAGAAAAGCAATGGACGGGTGCCCCACCCCGTTGAACATATTGGTCTTGACAG
>JAEEZP010000051.1 GCA_016291915.1 Prevotella sp.
AGGCTACGAATTCTAAAAAGAAAGAAATCGGAACGGGTATCGGGCTCAGCCTCACCCGTTCGATCATTGATCTTCATCACGGTATCATCAAAGCGTCAAACAACAAAGAAGGTGGTGCTCATTTCTGGCTGACATTCCCAATAGACAAGGACCTTTATCGTGAGGAAGACTTCGATGTATCAACAGATAATCAGATCGTTACGGATGTCCTTCCCTCCACCTTAAAGAACGAGGAACTAAATATTGAGAAGAAACATACTGTATTGTTGGTGGAAGACAATGACGAAGTACGTAAATATATTGCCGACTGCCTAGAGCCTTATTTCTATGTCATTGAAGCTTCGGATGGAAAGATGGGACTGTCTAAAGCATCCGAGAAGATACCAGATGTGGTGGTCAGTGATGTGATGATGCCCAAGATGGATGGTTTGGAGATGTGCAAACACATCAAAGAGGATATGTTGATCGGACATATTCCCGTCATTCTCATGACAGCCAAATCATTAACGGTACACATCATAGAAGGTTATGCGACAGGTGCCGACGATTATATCGTCAAGCCCTTTAATATCGATATCCTTATCTACCGTATTAAAAATATCATTGATGCCCGCAGCAAACTGAAGGAGAAATATGGAAAGACCTTCTCGCCCGAAGCCATCAGCATTGATTATACTGAAGGCAGCGACAGGTTTATTCAGAAATTCTTCTCCGTCATAGAGGAGAATCTTTCCAATGCGGATCTCAACGTTGATATGATCTGTAAAGAGATTGGTGTCAGCAGGACCAATCTCTATCGAAAGATGAAGACCGTGACAGAGCTGTCACCAATAGAGTTGATCCGCAACAAACGATTGGATGCTGCTGCCCATCTGCTATTACATTCCGATCTGAGTATCTTTGATATTGCCGTAAGGACAGGGTTCAACAGCCAGGCATATTTCAGCAAATGTTTTAAGTCTGTTTATGGATGTGCGCCCAGTGAATATACCGAACAGGAGAAGAAAGCTGTAGAATCATAGGATTACCCATATACTGAAAAAGGAGTGAAATGCCCTCACAGGTTGTTTCACTCCTAATAATACTATATAACTAATAACCAAAACAAGAACTCTTTAATATCCAATAGCACGAACGGCTTCTTTACCTAAACGTTCCTGCAATTGTGTCAGGTAGAGACTCTGTGGAGTAACAGGGATGTCGTAGCAATCATATTCTCCTTCAGGAAGCATAGGGCCCTCTTTGGCAAAAGGTCGCCGCTGCACCACCCGTTTACCTTTACATCCTATCATCCAGTTTAAGGTTCCTGGAGGATTCTGATTAATGAGAATCTTTGCATCACAGTTCCAGGCTACGGCCCATGCTGTTCCCCAGCCATGACCGGAACCCATCTCTCCTCTATTAATGAAGTCGATGCCTCCTTCCGGCAACTCACAGTTATCAAACAGAAATGCCGTACTCCACCGCTGGTGCCCCTCTACCCTACCGTTTCCTAAAAAACGACAGTTAAGCATGACGATAGGACCCATTATTCTTGCTCCTACACCCACAAACCAGATATTATCCCCTTTTACAGAACATTGGTCTAGTAACACTTGAGTAGCATTAGGAGCAAACTCTGCCGGTTTGGAGGATCCCTGGTGTAAAGCATTCCTGATAACGTTCACCTTTCTCAGTGTTATTCTTTTACCTGAAACACCCACACTCTCCATCGTCTCGTATAAATCGAGGTTCTGTGCCCAGCAGTCTTCACCATTGATACGTAACCCAAAGTATTTTGCAACAGTGTGGTTGACAGCCTGATCGGGAGAGACAATAACAAGGTTTTCCACGCCAGCATGCCGCAAACGACTACCATTAGCATGACCGACAATCGTCTCATCGTTTGTAAAACGCTTATCAAAAGCATCGGCAAGAGGTTCTTTTAAAATGATAGTATTTCCCTCAACTTGTTGAACTGTTCTTTCTGTTATTAATTTAGAGTCCACAGCCAACCATGTCTGGTGTTTACCGTCTCGCCACATGTCATCCATGTGCATATACTCGACCCATTTCTTTGTCACTGGTTTGCTAATAAAGATGATATCACCAGGCTTGAAAGAAGAAGCATCGGTAACATGCAAATGATACGTTCCGAAAGGCACATAGCTGTCGGTAACCTTAACGCCTGCTCCCTTGTCAAATGATGGTCGTGTTGTATTTGTGTTACGCAAGACTATCGCGGTATGTTTTTCACCACCCATACGGATAATACTCTTTTTCTCTCCATTGACAACAGTTCCACGAAGGACAACACCATCAGCACTTATTTGAATACTTCTATTACAAGGATATTCACCGGCAGACAACAAGACTGCGCCACGAAAACCATTTTTCATTGGTAAGGCAGAAACTTCGTCTATCGCCTTTTGAATGACAGTGGTATAATCGGTCACGCCTATGGCAGGTGATACCACCTTCTCTGTTTTTACCTTCGGCAAGGCGACGCCACCACCTTCATAACCAGCATGAGAGAAATCCATGATACGGTCACCCCGCTCCGTTGTCATATAATTGAGTTTTCCATCATCTGACGGGAACACCCAGCGACTCACTTGTTGGCCGTATCCACACAAGACAAACACTGTAACTGCCAACAAAAAAGCCATCCGATAAATACTGTTCCTCATAAATACCTTATCTAATAATGTAACTTAAAAACCGTAAGTATTATTCTTTTTCGTGTGTAACGACAAGATATGAAGTCCGTCCATATTGACAGAAGTGTCAACAGGCATAGAATCTTTCAAAAGAGGAGATGGATGTGTCTGCATCAACTGAACATCTTTGTCTGAAGCAAGTGCCTTCCCATATCTTAAGGAGGAAGCCACGACACAGTCACCGCCCTGGGTGGAACGAATAGTCAGGTGGGTGATAACACCATTATCCCAACTCATATCTACGATAAAGCCACCACGTGCACAGAGTCCTTTCACTGAGCCGCACTGCCACTGATCAGGCAAAGCAGGGAAGAGATGGATATACCCGGCATGACTCTGGATGAGCATCTCTGCAATACCTGCTGTACCGCCGAAGTTCCCATCAATCTGAAATGGTGGATGAGCATCGAAGAGATTAGGATAAGTGCCGCCACCTTTGGTTGCCGTTCCGGTTACCCTTACCATCTTTAAACCATTCCTCAGCATCCGATAAGCGTGATTGCCATCCTCCAGCCGTGCCCAGAAATTAATCTTCCATGCCATCGACCAGCCGGTTCCTCCATCGCCTCGTAACAACAGCGTGTTCCTACAAGCATCAGCCAGTTGATAATCTCTGCGCGGCAATATCTGTTGCCCGGGATGCAGTCCAAAAAGATGCGAGGCATGACGGTGTTGCGGATCTTGTTCTTCAAACTCTTCAGACCATTCCAACAACTGTCCCTTAGACCCTATCTGATAAGGGAACAGATGAGTAACAACCTCCTTAATATCCAAAGACTTGACATGAAGGATATCTGCTGCTCTCAGATAGTTATAAAACAGGTCTTTCACCAATGCCATGTCCATAGTAGAGGCTTTTGAAACAGACCCTTCTATGCGCTTCCCTTCTTTATCACGATAATAGAAACGGTTCTCAGGAGAGGTAGAGGGGTTCGTTACCCAATAACCACTTTTGTCTTTCTGCAACCATTGCAACAGGAAACGCACTGAGCCTTCCATCAGAGGGAAGGCAGTATCACGAAGATATCCTATATCACCAGTAAAAAGATAATGATCAAAGAGATTCTGACAGAACCATACCCCTCCCATTGGCCAACACGACCACCGCGGGGCTCCCTTCGGATCGGCAGCATAACCACCGGTAGGATTCGTCATTGCCCAAGCATCGGAGTTATGATGTGCAGTCCAGCCTTCAGAGATGTGATAATTAACCTTGGCAGTTTTCTCTCCATTCACGGATAATCGCTTGACAAAATCTGCCAACGGACTGAAACATTCTGAAAGATTAGTCACATCTGTAGGCCAATAATTCATCTCTGTATTGATATTGATGGTATAATTGGAGCCCCAAGAAGGAAAGACATGTCGGTTCCATATTCCCTGCAGGTTGGTGGGTAAGCCACCAGCCCGGGATGCAGCAATGGTCAAATAACGTCCGTATTGAAAATAAAGTACTGGTATTCCCTGATCACGATCATCCTTCTCAAAACTCATAAGACGCTGATCGGTAGGCAGTTTCTCTTTCGTACCCTGCACTTTACCCAATGACAGTTCTACACGTCCGAAAAGAGACTGGTAATCTGAAAGATGGTTGCTTAACAGTTTATCATAGGAGATACCCTTCAGTTTGTCCAATGTGGAAAGGTTCAAAGCAGAAGGTTTTATCGATTTCGAGATAACAGCCTTACTGTTTGCATCGTAGTTGGTTGCTCCGGAAATGAGCAATGTCACCTCATTGCCTGCTGATATGGTCAGTCGCTGATCCTGAAAGCTTAACTGTGCATCTTCTTCCAACACACGGATACGCATCTCAAAATCTAATCCCAGCTCTTGATCATACACCAGTTGCATAGGATCATAGTCACGAGCAGCAACATAAATAGGAGCTTTCCCTTTTAAGATATAATCTTGATGGTCTGAGAAAGACAGTTCATAGCGAAGGTCACTTGTCAACTGTACATCGAAGCGCATACCCTTTTTGCCCTTTTTCTGCAGATGAACAACCATCACCTGATCGGGGTAAGAAATAAAAGTAGTTCGCTCATAAGCGTCTGTCCCCACCCTGTACATCACTTTACTGACAGCCGTGCGAAGATCCAACTCCCTACAATACTGACTGACAATGGTGTCGTGGTGCATATTGATGAATAAATCACCCATGGGAAGATAACGGGCTGAGTAAGGACCTTGCGCATGTTCTTTCCACAACTGTTCGGCTTTGGCATAATCACCATGATCTACGGCTTCTCTCACCAACGACAAGACAGCATAAGCTTCTTCGTTATTCCCATCACGTGGAACGCCCGACCAGAGTGTTTCCTCATTCATCTGATAATGCTCTTTCGCTGCATTACCGAATACCATGGCTCCTAATCGTCCATTACCTAAAGGCAATGCCTCCTCCCACATCTGTGCAGCTTGCTGATACCACAGTTTTAAGGCAGAAGGTGCGGCACTTAAATTCATTGCCGCTCCCAACAATGCGAGGACTGCCAATCTATGAATATTCATTCTTTTCTTCATATTTATACTTTTGTTGCAAATATATACAAGACACACCGATATATGAGATAATATCGTATCAAAACTTATAAAAAACATACCACTAGCCTTACTGATTGGCAAAATTTGAACTATTTTTCAACAAAATGAGAAAATAATAAAAAACATTCTGTTGTTATTAAGGTATCTTTGTACAAAACATAAGGGATGGGAAAGAAATATATACTTATCGTGTTATGTGTAGCATGTTTTGCTATCATTGCCAAAGGGGATGATATCACCACTTTAAAATCCAACTACCTGAGGATGTTGGTACCTCAAAAGACGGATAAAGACACCCTGCTTAATGACCTGATCCAATTACCAATGGAACAGCACATCGGTGATCAGATGGTACAAGAACTGATGAATAAATATCCGTTGAATACAGAGAAGATCAACCGTTATCTATCATTCATACAAAATGACGGTTCTTTCTCAGACATCAACTATCAAGATGAGAAACGCACCTCATGGGAACCGAAGCAACATGCTGAACGTACCCTTGAATTATGTAAACTCTACGCTTCGGATACCACGCCTTATTATCATAACGAGAAGGTCAAAAAAAACATCCATCAGCTGTTACAGTTTTGGTTTGAGAATATGCCTGTATGTAAGAACTGGTGGCAGAATGAGATAGGTATTCCCCGTACCTTAGGACAAGCCTTTCTGATAGTAGAAGACCAACTGAATGAGCAGGAACGACAAGGAGCACTGGCCGTTATGAATAAAGCGCATTTCGGTATGACCGGACAAAACAAGGTATGGTTAGCCTCCAATATGATGATAAAAGGTTTGCTTACCCAGGATGAGTATCTGGTAAGACAAGCCCGCGACACGATTGTCTCCGAGATAACGATCAGCGGGACTGATGGCATCCAACCCGATTGGAGCTATCACTTGCACGGTCCACAACAACAGTTTGGTAATTATGGACTGGCTTTTCTCAGTAGTATGACCTTCTTTTACAAACTCTTTGAGAATACCACGTATCAACTGAACAAAGAACAGCGTTCTATCCTTGTCAATCTGATTGACAACGGTTACCGTTGGGTAATATGGCACAGAAGGATGGACATCAGTTCTTTAGGCAGACAGTTGTTTATGAGAGCCTCAACACACAAAGGATATATGACGGCCTTCTGCGCACAGGATCTCGGAATGACAGGATTTCCCTTGAAAGGAAATCCGCTAGTAGGTCATAAACACTTTCCATATTCCGACTATACCATCCATCGTACACCCTCATGGATGGCATCTGTGAAGATGCATTCATGCAGGACGATCGGTTCTGAACATGTTAACGAAGATAACATAAGAGGATTCTATTTAGGAGATGGAGCTACCTATTTCTATATTGACAGTGATGACTACATGGACGCCTTCCCCTTCTGGGACTGGAGAAAAGTACCCGGAACCACGGCTTTTGAATCAACCATCCCAGTAGAACTGAAGGGCAGAGGTAATCGTAACAGCAGTGCTATGGTAGGAGGTATCAGTGACGGACTGTATGGCATCAGTGCCATGGACTATGCCCGGGATAACCTCTACGCCAAGAAAGCATGGTTTTTTACGCCCGATGCTGTTATCTGTTTGGGAGCAGACATCCATTCCGACAGTCTTCTCCATGTAACTACTGCCATCGACCAAAGGACAGCCCACGGTCAATTATATAATGTTACTAACAAGCATCCACTATCGATTTCTGAAAAGACAGCTTTGCGGAGAGCACGTCTTTTCCATGATGGTATCGGCTATGTCATGCTTCAGGAGGGCAGATTGTTTGCTGAGTCTGCTGAACGTGAAGGACAATGGGCTGACAATATGGGAGTGTACAAGCCGGAAACGATTCATGGAAAGATCACTTGCATATACATTGACCATGGAGCACAGCCAAGGGAGGAATCTTACGCATATATGATCATGCCCCATACAACATCCCAGGCCGTGGCAAGTTTCAGAGAGAAAAATCTTGAGATTATCAGGAATGATGCCCATTGTCAGGTAGTGGGCGGGAAAGTTATGAACAACGATTACTGGGGCGTGTTCTATACGCCGTGTAGCCTCAAGATAAAAAAGACGCAGTTATCTATTTCACAACCTGGCGTGTATCAGTTCCGGATAGTAGGGAAAAATATAAGTATTATACAATTACATATCTTTTAAACATATCAACCCATGAAAAGGATTATTATTTATCTGTTAACCATCATGATGGTTCTCAGCGTGGGAGCCAAACAGAAAGAAGTACCTGTCAATAAGATGGACTGGTGGCAAGAAGCAAAGTTCGGACTGTTCGTTCATTGGGGTCCTTACTGTCTCTATGGAGGTGTATATAATGGTTACCAGCAACGACGGGGTGGTGCAGAATGGATTATGAACAGATGTAAGATTCCTGTGATGGAATACCGTGCAAAAGCCAGCACTTTCAACCCCGTGGGATTCTCTGCCGACAGTCTGGTTTTGATGGCAAAGCGGGCAGGAATGAAATATGTGGTGTTTACTTCAAAGCATCACGATGGTTTTGCCATGTTCAAGAGTAATGCCAGCCATTTCAACATTGTTGACTACACACCCTACAAAAAAGATATCGTAGATATGGTTGCACAAGCCTGCCGGAAATATGGCATGAAGATTGGGTTCTACTATTCTCATGCCCAAGACTGGAACAATCCGGGTGGTTCAACGGCTCGTAAGGTGATGAATGAAGGCTGGGACAACCCCGATTCCACAAGAGTGAATCAGTTTACGGAAGCAAACCATGGCGCATGGGATTATATTCAGTTAGAGCGTTCGTTTGAGGATTATATCCACCAGGTATCTATTCCGCAGATTAAAGAGTTGCTCAACCGTTATAAAGACATGGCTGTCTTGTGGTTTGACACCCCTACTCGCATGACTGATGCCCTTGCGAAAGAAATACAGGATTTGTTGATTGACTATCCACAGATTATCACCAACGACCGTCTGAAACGCCCAAATTTCCCCGGTGACTATAAGACACCGGAAGGAAAAGTCCCCAACCCCGATGATGTAAAGGGCGTGTATTGGGAAACATGTATGAATATCGGTTCTTCATGGGGATATAAGAGTTGGGAGAACAGATGGAAATCGTCTGAGGATATCATCCGCACGTTGTTGATGTGTGCTGCAAGAGGAGGAAACCTGTTGCTGAATGTCGGTCCGGATGGAAACGGACAGGTTCCTCAAGAGGCACAGCAATGTCTTAAAACCGTTGGGGAATGGCTGAAAGAGAATGGGGAGGTTGTTTACGGCACACAACGGAGTTTGCTCTATCCGTCATGGGGTGAATGCATCCGTAAAGACAACAAGAGCACCACCCTCCTTTATCTCTGCGTATATGACTGGCCCTCTGATCAGAAACTGGTTCTCGACAAATCCCTGAGTGTCAAACAGGCAAAGATGTTGCACGGCAATACGAAGCTCAAGGTCACTACGTCTTCAAAAGGAACCGTTATCAATGTACCGAAGGTTCATGACAACCAATTCGTACATATCGTAGAACTCACACTGAAGAAGAAACTACCTGCTGTAAAACTGCAAACCAACAGCGACCGGTTCTTCAGCATCGTGGATGAAGAATAATAAATGGATCAGGACATTCTCGTATATTCATCATCATGAACAAAAGAACTATTATTATCCTAAGCACGTTCCTGTTGACTGTTGCCTCTGCCAATGCCCAACAGACAAACAAGGGAGATGAACAGGGATTTGAGATTCCCACATCAACTGATCTGCCTGAAGACATGCAGGAGATAAAAGAAGCTATCAAAGGCTGGTGGACAGCCTCCCAGAAAAACAAAGATGAGCGTACAGCATGGTATAAAGAAGCACGTTTCGGCTGTTTTATTCACTGGGGAGTCTATTCCACTGCTGCCGGTTATTGGATGGGGAAACCTGTCAGTGGGTACTCCGAACACCTGATGAGGAAAGAAAAGATTCCTCTTACTGTTTATAAAGACTCACTTGTAAGCAGTTTCAATCCCTACCTCTTTGATGCGGAGGAATGGATTAAGACAGCTGTCAAGGCTGGAATGAGATATTTTATTATCACAGCCAAACACCATGACGGTTTCGCGATGTTTCCGTCTGATGCCTATCCCTATGATATCCGACAGACATCCTTCAAGCGTGATCCGATGATGGAATTGCGAAATGCAGCACGTAAGTATGGTGTGAAATTCGGATTTTACTACTCGCATGCTTTCGACTGGGAACATCCCTGTGCTCCGGGTAATGACTGGGAGTATGACCACCCCGGTGGTGACAAGCTTTTAGGGGGAACCAACTGGTGGAATAGTGAGTATCACCAGTATCTGGCTGAAGCCGACAAGTATGTAAAAGAAAAGTCCATTCCTCAGATCCTGGAACTGATACACAACTATCAGCCGGATATTCTGTGGTTCGACACTCCTGGCAAGCTTCCCTTATATCAGAATATCCGAATCCTCAAGGCCATACGCGAAGCGGACCCAAAACAACAGATTGTTGTTAACGGACGATTGGTAAGATTCGGTAAGATGAACATGGGTGACTATGTGAATACCGGTGACCGAGCAGCTTTCTTCTTCCCACAACAAGGTCTGTGGGAGAGTATCCCCACCACCAATGAGTCGTACGGATACAGTGCCTCTGATACAAAACGGAAGAGTGTCAAGCATTTTGTGAGGCTTATTGAGTCGGCTGTTTCCAAAGGAGGGAACATCTTGATGAATGTAGGACCGATGGGTAACGGCAAATGGGATCAGCGGGATGTGGATATCTTCCTCGGCATTGGCAACTGGATGAAGAAAAACGGCAACAGTATCTACGGAGCTGACCGCACAGACTTACCCATACAGTCATGGGGCGTATTCACGGAAAAGCATGACACGCTCTATGCACATATCCATCAGTGGCCGAAAGACGGTCGTATTACCATCGGAGGATTACGCAGTAATATCCGTAAGGCATGGATGCTGTCTGAACAGCAGCAGAAAGAAGTAAGATGGAAGAGAATCAACAAAGATGACTGTCAATTACTCTTGTCTGGACCCATGCCCGACACGCTGAGTACGGTTGTTGCTATTACTTTAGAAAAGAAAACCGATGCTTGCCCGGTACGCTTGCTCGATGCTCACACAGACAATATCTTGTACACATTTGATGCGACACTCGTTGGTAAAGGACTGGGATACGGCGACGGCAAAGTTAACAGGAATTATGTAAGAAACTGGAAAGATAACAGCCAACAGATGGATTGGTCGTTCAGATTAAATGAAAAGGCAACATACACCTTATATCTTGACTATAATACCGTAAAGGCAGAAGATCAAGGTACTGTAATGGTTACCATCGACAACCAATCCTTTGAAGTGCCCTATCAAGGATTTACCGAACGACAAGGTACTAATCGTCTC
>JAEEZP010000052.1 GCA_016291915.1 Prevotella sp.
GTCGAACGGCAGGAATCCGAAGCTTTCCTCACCACCGCCGATATATTTCTTCACACCTTCCACCTGACGGATCTCGTTGGCAATCCACTTGAAACCGGTGTAGCAGTCGATGAGCTCCACATTGTTCTTATCAGCAATCTCCTTGATAACCTCAGTGGTTACGATGGTCTTCACCAGGAACTCATTACCCTTGAGCTGACCGAGCTTCTTCTTGTTGGCGATGATATACCAGGAGAACATCATACAGGTCTGGTTACCGTTGAGAATCTCCCACTCACCCTTGCTGTTACGGCAGACGATAGCCAAGCGGTCGGCATCGGGGTCGGATGCGATGACAAGGTCGGCATTTAGCTTCGTACCCAGGTTCATACCCAGAGTCATAGCCTCGGAATTCTCCGGGTTTGGAGAAACGACCGTCGGGAAGTTGCCGTCGATGACCATCTGCTCGGGTACCACATGGATATTCTGGAATCCCCACATGCGCAGGGCAGCCGGGATGATGACACGTCCTGTGCCGTGGAGCGGGGTATAGACGATGTTCAGGTCCTTATGACGGTTGATCACCTCCTGGTCAACCATAGCTTCCTTAACAGCCTTCAGGTAGTCAACATCCATCTCACCACCGATGATCTCGATGAGATCTTTGTTCGGCTCAAACTTCACATCTTCGATAGCTACCTTATTCACTTCGTTGATGATACCGGTATCGTGCGGAGAGAGTACCTGTGCACCGTCATCCCAGTATGCCTTGTAGCCGTTGTACTCCTTCGGGTTGTGGCTGGCGGTGACGTTCACACCTGCTTGTGCACCCAACTGACGGATGGCGAAAGAGATTTCCGGGGTGGGGCGAAGACTCTCAAACAGATACACCTTGATACCGTTGGCAGAGAAGATATTAGCCACGGTCTCAGCAAACAGACGACCATTGTTACGGCAGTCGTGACCAACCACTACAGACAGATCGGTGCGTCCGGGGAATGCCTTGAGGATATAGTTGGCAAATCCCTGAGTAGCCATACCTACGATATAGATATTCATACGGTTGGTTCCTGCTCCCATGATACCACGGAGACCGCCGGTACCGAATTCCAGGTTACGATAGAAGCTGTCGATCAGTTCGGTCTTGTCCTCATTGTCGAGCATAGCTTGTACTTCCTTGCGCGTTTCTTCGTCGAATGATGGTGACAGCCATTTCTTTGCGGCTTCTTCACACTGTTTGATAAGTTCTAAGTTATTACTCATAATAATGCTATTTGTTATTAGTTTAATAAATTTCAATTGACTGAGTATCACATTTCGCAAAGATATAAAATTTTTGTAAGAACAGCAAGGTTGATAGCAAAATATTTTGTTTTTCTCAAAAATTATATATACATTTGCAAATAAAGAGATGAAGACATTACTGGTGCAAGTGGGAAAGACGGTGGATAAGCATCTGTTGGCATGTATCAACGATTATGCCGGCAGGATCGGGCATTATATCCCGTTTGAGATATGTACCATTCCCGAACTGAAAAATACCAAGGCACTCAGTGAGGAGCAGCAGAAGGAGCGTGAGGGAGAACTCATTCTCAAACAATTGCAGTCGGGCGACGTGGTGGTGTTGCTCGACGAGCATGGTAAGGAATGGCGCAGCATCGAGTTTGCCGCATGGCTGGAGAAGAAACAGCAGACAGTACGTCGGTTGGTCTTCGTCATCGGCGGTCCCTACGGTTTTTCACCGGCTGTGTATGACCGATGTAACGAGAAAATCTCTTTGTCACGTATGACCTTCTCACATCAGATGGTGCGTCTGGTGTTCACCGAACAGCTTTACCGGGCCTGTACGATCATCAAAGGCGAGCCTTATCACCATGAATAATACATTAATATTATTATACTTATGATACGAAGATTGATCTTATTGTTTGTGATGTTTTTGTCGTTAACGGCGAAAGCCGGTGATGATGTGTATAACGTGGTCATCTCCATGGACGGATTCCGTTGGGATTATCCCCTGTGGTATGACACACCCTTCCTGGATGAGGTAGCACAAAAAGGTGTCTCATCGTCACTGATACCATCGTTCCCGTCAAAGACATTCCCCAATCACTACACCTTAGCTACAGGCTTGTATCCGGATCATCATGGCATCGTGGCCAACTCATTCATGGATCCGGAGACCGGGAAGGAGTTCAGTCTGAGTAATCCGGAAACAAGTACCGATCCGAGGTATTATGGAGGTGAACCGATCTGGTTGACTGCCCAGAAGAACGGAATACATACGGCCGTTTTCTATTGGCCCGGATCCGACGTGGCCATACAAGGGAAATATCCCGAGTATTATCATAAATACAATGATGACCCGCATCTGACTTTTGAAGAACGTATCGACGGCATTATCAAACAGTTGCAGAAACCTGAAGAGGAGCGGCCGCGCCTTGTCATGGCTTATTTTGAAGAACCCGATTACAGCGGTCATCACTGTATGCCGTCGAGCAAACAGACACGCAGGACCGTTGAAAAGATGGACTCCCTGATGCGCATCCTCTATTACCGCATCCAAGGGTTGCCGTATGCCGACAAGGTGAATCTTATCCTGCTTTCAGACCATGGCATGACATACCTGGGTGACAATCAGCAGATCAGGTTGTACGACTATGTGAACAAAGACTGGATCATCTCCGCCCAGAGTTCTATCGTCACGAATATCTATGTGAAGAAAGGATGTATGAAAAAGGTGCTTGAGGGATTGGCAAAGATGCCTCATGTGCGTTATTGGAAACGGGGAGAATTGCCTGAGCATCTGCATTACGGCAACAACCCGAGGGTGGGGGATATTATCGTCATGGAGGATATCGGATGGCAGTTGGTGGATAAGCCAGAGGAAGTACCGGGAGGACACGGATTTGACAATTCCCTGTATGAGATGCACGCCCTGTTCCGGGCTGTCGGTCCTTCGTTCCGTCACTGTGAGTTTCCGCGATTTGAGAATGTGAATATCTATCCGCTTCTGTGCCATCTGTTAGGTGTAGAACCAGCTCCTTGTGACGGACGGATAGAGAATGTGAAGGACATTCTGCGTTAATCGTAAACCTTTGCGTGTTTTTTATTGATGGAAAGTACTCATTCATAGAGATATTTTTCATATCTTTGCACTGGAAAAAGAACTATTAAAAACTATCAAACATATACAAATATTTAAGAACATGAAAAAGTTACAAGCATTAAACAAAAGAACAGCACCAAAGAGTGTCATGCCCGAGAAGATTATCCAGTTTGGAGAAGGTAATTTTTTAAGAGCTTTTGTGGATTGGATCATTTACAATATGGACCAGAAGACTGATTTCAACGGATCTGTTGTTGTCGTACAGCCAATCGAAAGAGGTATGGTTGACTGGCTGAACGGACAGGACTGTCTGTATCACGTTAACCTGCAGGGTAGAATGAACGGAGAGGCTGTCAATTCTCTGACACGTATCGACGTGATCAGCCGTGCACTCAACCCATATAGCCAGAATGCTGCTTTCATGGCATTGGCAGATCAGCCGGAGATCCGTTTCGTCATCTCTAATACCACAGAGGCAGGTATTGCTTTTGATCCTGCTTGTAAACTGAGTGATGCTCCTGCCAGCTCTTATCCCGGCAAACTCGTACAGTTGCTGTATCGCCGCTATACCACTTTCGAAGGCGATCCTAAGAAGGGTCTGATTATCATGCCTTGTGAGCTGATCTTCCTCAACGGCCATCATCTGAAAGAGTGCATCGGTAAGTATATCGAGCTGTGGAAGGATGACTTCGGTGCAGACTATGAAGGATTCAAGGAGTGGGTAGAGAAGTACAACTATGTATGTGCTACCTTGGTTGACCGTATCGTTCCCGGATTCCCACGTAAGGAGATTGCTGACATCCAGCAGAAGATTTCCTATGCTGACAACCTCGTTGTACAGGCAGA
>JAEEZP010000053.1 GCA_016291915.1 Prevotella sp.
AATCTGTAATGGTTCGAGCATCATCAACAGCGTGAAGATGCAAGACTGTTTCGTGGGAGAAACCTGTCATATTGCCAACGGATTCACGGCTAACCAAAGTGTCTTTTTCGCCAACAGTTATATGAGCAACGGCGAGGCATGTGCTGCCTTCTGCGGTCCATTCTCCGCCAGTCACCATAAGAGTAGTCTGCTCATCGGTGCACAGTTCTCCTTCTACAATGCCGGTAGTGCCACCAATTTCTCCAATCATGCCTATAAGATGGGACCCATCCACTATGGAACACTGGAGCGAGGCACAAAGACGGCCAGCGGATCGTATGTGCTGATGCCGGCTAAGATCGGTGCTTTCTCGGTTTGTTTCGGTAAGCTGATGCACCCTCCCGACACCCGTGACCTGCCTTTCTCTTACCTTATATCTTATAATGATGATATGTACCTGGTACCCGGAAGGAACATCACGACAGTGGGCTTGTACCGCGACATTAAGAAATGGCCGAAACGTGACCGTCGTTTGATGGGCAGTCAGAAGAGTATCGTCAATTTCGACTGGTTGTCACCCTATACGGTAGGAGAGATTCTCAGGGGTAAGAGGATCCTGGAACGTTTACGCGAGGCATCAGGCGACTTACAGTCGCAATATAACTATTACGATTATGTGATCAATGCCTCTTCACTGCGTAAAGGTATCAAGTATTACGACATTGCCTTACGCCTGTATATGGGAGCTGTCTTGAAACGGGCGAAGAAACACGGATATTTTGACGTGCCTACCACAGAGATCGGTAAAGGCAACTGGATCGATCTGTCGGGATTACTACTTCCTGAGAGCGAGGAGACACGACTGATCCACGATATCAAGAACGGAACACTCGAAACCATCCAAGCCGTGATCGACCGTTTTGAGGAGATCAACAGTCATTACCGTGAGTACCAGTGGGCATGGACCTACCAGATGATTCTCGATTACTACGGGCTGTCAGAGATCACCGAGGAAGATGCAGAGCATATCCATGAGGAGTATGTCAAAGCCCGCCGTATCTGGATTGGCGAGATTCGCAAGGATGCAGAAAAGGAGTATGCCATGGGTGATGTGGAGGATGGCGTCTTCGAGAACTTCATCAATCAGTTGGACAAAGAAATAGATTTTGAAAATTAACCTTATAACAAGTAAGAAAATGAGAACAAAATGGATTTTGTTTGCCCTCCTGACATTCTGCTGTGTGAATGCAGGAGCAAAAGACTACAAGTATGATACCGTGGCAGGCGATCTGCTGAACACCCGTATCTACACCCTCAGCAACGGACTGAAGGTTTATCTCTCTGTCAACAAGGAACAACCGCGTATCCAGACCTACATCGCGGTGAAGACCGGTAGTAAGAACGACCCTGCAGAGACAACGGGACTTGCTCACTATCTGGAGCACCTGATGTTCAAGGGAACAAAACAGTTTGGCACAAACAACCCTGCAGCTGAACAGCCTTATCTGGATGAGATAGAGAAGAAATACGAGGAATATCGGTTGATTACTGATCCGGCACAGCGTAAACAGAAATACCATGAGATAGACAGTATCTCACAACTGGCTGCCCGTTATTTCATCCCTAACGAGTATGACAAGCTCATGGCTGCCATCGGCGCCGAGGGAACGAATGCTTACACCAGCAACGACGTAACCTGTTACACTGAGGATATCCCCAGCAATGAGATAGAGAACTGGGCCAAGATACAGTCTGACCGTTTCCAGAATATGGTTATCCGCGGATTCCATACGGAGTTGGAGGCTGTCTATGAGGAGTATAACATCGGTTTGAGCAGTGACCAACGGAAACTCTTCACTGCTCTCTGTGCCATGCTCTACCCCACCCACCCCTACGGCACACAGACCACCATCGGTACGCAGGATCATCTTAAGAACCCTTCTATCACCAATATCAAGAAATACTTCAACAAATGGTATGTACCAAACAACTGTGCTATTTGTATGAGCGGTGATTTCGATCCCGACCAGACTATCGCCATCATCGACAAGTATTTCTCTTCATGGAAACCCGGTGACGATGTCCGACAGCCGGTATTCCCCGCGCTTAAGCCCATAACATCACCCAGGGATACTACGGTGATTGGACAAGAGGCTGAGACACTATGGATGGGCTGGCGTTTCGAAAAGGCTGCTTCCCTGCAGACTGACACCCTCGACCTGATCGGTGAGATCCTCAACAACGGCAGTGCCGGTTTGATGGATATCGACTTGAACCAGAGCATGAAACTGCTCGGCTCATTTGCAGGTTCTGAAAGCATGCATGACCATGGCGGTTTTATCATGGCAGGAACACCCAAGGAAGGACAGTCGCTTGATGAGGTTCGTCAACTGCTGTTAGGTGAATTGACCAAACTGAAGAAAGGTGAGTTCTCAGATGATCTGCTGCCAGCCATCATCAATAACATGAAACTGGATTATTACAAGTCGATGGAAAGCAACGATAAACGGGCAAACCGCTTCGTGGATGCTTTCATCAACGACGTACCCTGGGAGCAGGCAGTAGGAAGAATCGACCGTATCGCCAAGATTACCAAAGATGAGGTGATTGCTTTTGCCAACAAGCATTTCAACGACAACTACGTGGTTATCTACAAGAAACAAGGTGTTGACCCCAACCAGAAGAAGATCGATAAACCGGCCATCACCCCGATACCTACCAACCGCGATCAAATGAGTCAGTTCGTGAAGGATATCCAGCAGTCGGAGGTTACTCCTATCCAACCGCGTTTTGTTGACTTCAACAACGATCTTACCGTTACCCAGACCAAGAAGAAACTGCCGTTGCTCTACAAGCAGAATAAA
>JAEEZP010000054.1 GCA_016291915.1 Prevotella sp.
CCTCTTCCCATTCCGAACAGAGAAGTTAAGCCCGACATCGCCGATGGTACTGCAATGCAATGTGGGAGAGTAGGTAGCCGCCTTTTTTAAGTGAGAGGTTCTTGTTCTGAGGAGCAGGAACCTCTCTTTTTTAGTTCATAGCTCATAGTTCATAGTTTAGAGTTTAGGGCCATTTTTCGTTTCCTATTTTCCATTTCTAATTACCATTATACTAAAAATCTTTATTCCTCGTTATTCTATCATGCAATGGACAGATAGAATACAACAGACGAAGATTATACTTGTTATAGCAGCAATCATAATTGCTGCTGCTTCTTTAGTTGTATCTCATTACCTTGTCAAGGATCTTGCTGATCAGGAACGTAGCAGGATGGAACTATGGGCAGAGGCAATGCGCTCGTTGAATATGCCTGATACAAATACAGATTTGGGACTTGTACTCAAAGTTATTGAAGATAATAATTCCATTCCAGTAATTGTAGTTGATGATGATCAGGAAATCACTGCCTTCCGAAATGTTAGGATTCGTAAACATACTTCTGCCGACACCTTAATGTATTTACAAAGTGAGGTTCAAAGGATGAAGAAGATGAATCGTTTCATCCGCATTAATCTGGAGTCTTCTAAAGACTATATCGATGTGTGCTATGACGAATCGTTGATGATAAAACGTCTGAATATCTATCCATATATTCAGTTAGGAGTAGTGATGATTTTTGTACTCATTGCGATTTTTGCACTTCTCACTTCTAAAAAAGCCGAGCAGAATAAAGTATGGGTAGGTTTGTCTAAAGAAACAGCTCATCAGTTGGGTACTCCAATTAGTAGTTTGATGGCATGGACGGAAGTTCTCAAGGATAATTATCCTGAAGACGAATTGATTCCAGAGATGGCAAATGATGTGAAGCGTTTGGAACTGATTGCTGAACGATTCTCAAAGATTGGTTCTGTTCCCGAACTTGCTTCTGTTAATCTTTTGGATGTGATGAATCGTGTGGCTGACTATATGAGTCATCGTACATCTGATAAAGTGATTATTGAGAAGGTCTTTCCCATTCAGGAAATAGTGGTTGATGTCAATGCTGCTCTATTTGAGTGGGTGATAGAAAACCTGTGCAAGAATGCCGTGGATGCGATGAATGGTAGTGGGAAGATTACACTTTTTGTCCAGGACGAGGGTGAACATATTGCCATTGAGGTTTCTGATACAGGTAAAGGTATTAAGAAAAAGGATATTAAACATGTGTTTAAACCCGGTTTTACGACAAAGAAACGTGGATGGGGGTTGGGACTGTCCTTAGCAAAAAGAATTGTTGAGGAATATCATAAAGGTAGGATATTTGTAGTAAATAGTGAACTCGGAAAGGGTACGACCTTCCGCATAGAACTACGAAAAGGACAAAAAACTAAGTGTTTTAGTTAAATAACTAGGTGTTTTAGTTTATTTAACTAAATAAATTCGTTATATAACTAATCTTTTTAGTTAATTTGCAACAGAAACCATTAATAGTATCTGTTGTATGAAGACATTAACGCAGAAAGAAGAAGAGATCATGAACCTTTTTTGGGAAAATGGTGACATGCGGATTGTTGAATTACAGGCGCATTATGCAGAGCCGAAGCCCCATGTCAACACACTGAGTACACTGGTGAAAATCTTGGAAGAGAAAGGATTCTTAGATCACAGAGCTATAACGGCACGCTGCTTCAAATATTATACGAAGATTTCGCGTGAGGACTATCGTGGTGGTTCTTTGCAAAATATAGTGAATAAATTCTTTGGAAAGAACTATATGAACGTTGTCAACACATTGGTACGTGATGAGAAGATCAGTGTGGATGAGTTGAAGGAACTGATCAAGATGGTGGAAGGAGGTAAGTAATGATTTTCGTCTATACCTTTAAGGTCGGCTTGTGCCTCATCGTTTTTTATCTTTTGTTCAAGTTGTTCTTGAGTAAGGAGACCTTTCATCATTTCAACAGGATGATGCTGCTTGGTGTGATGTTTCTGTCATTAGCAATCCCTTTTGTTAAAGTCAGCCTGTCAGAGCCATCTCCTGTCAATCATGGTATGGTAATGATTGAGAATCTTCTTTTACAAGGCACTGTGGTTTCTGAGGAATCATCTTTTCATTTTTCAGTCATTAGTTGTTTATGTATTGTCATAGCGTTAGGATGGTTGTTCTTCCTGTTCCGAATACTCTTTTCGGTTGGTCATCTCATTTACACGATAAGAAAAAAACAACTTTGCCGTTATCAGGTCGATGGCGCAGAGGTTTATATCATGTCAGGTAAACAGTCACCCTTTTCATGGTATAACAAAATAATAATGAGTAAGGAGGATTACGAAGAGCATCCCGATGAGATACTCGTCCATGAGTTGGCACATGTTCGTTTGCATCACTCGTGGGATATTTTATTGGCCAATCTCTTTATCATCTTTCAATGGTTTAATCCGGCATCCTGGCTGTTGAAAAGAGAGTTGCAGAATGTTCATGAGTATGAGGCAGATCAGGCCGTTATCAATCGAGGAGTCGACGCCAAGCAGTATCAGTTACTGCTTATAAAAAAGTCTGTGGGTGAACATCTGTTCTCCATGGCAAATTATCTAAACTATCATTCATTAAAAAACAGAATTACTATGATGCAGATGAAACAATCGAATCCATGGCGCAAGATGAAGGCTTTAGTAGTCTTACCCATGGCAGCCCTAACCATAGTGGCCTTTGCTAATCCCAAAGTGGAGCGCATAGCTGAACAGGTAGAAAACGAGAGTGGAACGGTGATTAATAAGGCCATGGCCGAAGTGAAGACCGAAGGGACTGCGATCCTTCCACAACTTACGAGACAAGAGGATGTCACGACAACAGAACAGGCATTACCCAGTGATGAGAAGGTGACTGTCACCGGAGTCGTGATGAGTAGTACGGATAGGAAGCCGATTATTGGTGCTATCGTCATGCTGAAAGGCACAAAGAAGGGTACGGTAACTGATCTTGAAGGGCGCTTTCGTTTGTCAGATGTTCCCGTGGGAACAGATCTGGAGTTTAGTTATGTTGGCTTCTCTTCTAACACAAAGAGGGTAGAGAAAGGAGGAGAGGTGGAAGTCTTGTTGACTTCCGAAGAAGCATCGTCGAAGCGCAAGGACTATTTTGATGTAGTGGAAGTGATGCCAACCTTTCCTGGTGGCATGGGCGCTATGATGAAATGGCTGAGTGAGAATGTCAAGTATCCGGAAGAGGCACATAAAGCTAAGCAACAGGGTAGGGTGATAGTTTCCTTCATCGTGGATAAAGATGGTTCTATAGGTGATGTGACTGTAGCAAAATCCGTTGCTCCATCCTTGGATGAGGAAGCTGTTCGTGTGATGAAGAGCATGCCTAACTGGAATCCCGGTATGCAAAATGGAAAACCCGTGCGAGTGAAATATACTGTTCCGGTGTCATTCAAACTGGATGGAGGTAGAGTAAATGCTGATGCAGCAGGAAACAGTATGATGATAATTGAAAGCCCTGAAGGAAATAAAGTTCAACCTCTTTACCTCGTTAATGGAAAAGAGATTAGGGCTGATGAGAGAAACAAGATTGATCCGTCTTCTATACAGAGTATTACTGTATTGAAGAGCGAAGAAGCCGTGAGGAAGTACGGTAACAAAGGTAAGGATGGTGTCGTGGAGATCATTCTCAAAGACTGATTCATTCACTAGATAAGACTTTTTCTATAAATCTCTCAAAAAAGATTGGCTCACGGCGTGGATAGTATTCCATGACGTGAGCCAATGAAGTTGTTCATGAGACCATTTCCTAATTTTTTAGGTACATCATTCATGAAATGTTGCACATACGATAGGTCTATCGTGCAATCTTAATATTATTTTTGATAGATAATTCTTTTTTTAGGTAATAAGTTATGAAATAATTGAAAAATTATTTGTAATTTTGCACCCCGAAGTGTGGACATGGTGTCTTCGCTTCATAAAGATATGTATCAATCGGAGCTCCTGCAAATCGATTTAAAGGGTTTACAAGAAGGTACCACAACATTTACCTATACCCTTGATGATACTTATTTTCAGACGTTAGAATCGTCGGAGGTAAGTGGTGGAGAGATACATGCTGTTGTGGATGTTAAGAGGGTCCAGATGTTCTGGGAACTTGAGATCCACACAGAAGGGCAGGTTATCGTTCCTTGCAATATCTGCATGGATGATATGGAACTGCCGATACAGGCGGATAACCGCTTGGTGGTTAAATTAGGAAAAGAAGACAACGAGGATGATGATATCGTGACTGTTGACGAGGAAGAAGGAATACTCGACCTGTCATGGTACATTTACGAATTTATAGTATTGGCTATCCCCATCAGGCATGTGCATGCACCTGGCAAGTGCAACGCTGCCATGATGAAAGTTCTGGAAGAACACTCTACTGACCGAAGCAGTGATGAGGAGTCCACCACAACTGTAGATCCGCGTTGGGAGAAATTAAAGAATATCAAGTTTTAAATTTTAAAAAGTAATAGAGAAATGGCACATCCTAAAAGAAGACAGTCAAAGACTCGTACAGCGAAAAGAAGAACTCATGATAAGGCAGTAGCTCCAACATTGGCAATCTGTCCTAACTGCGGTGCTTACCACATTTATCATACGGTATGTCCCACATGTGGTTACTATCGTGGAAAGATCGCAATCGTTATCGACGAAGTAGCTGAATAATGGACAAAATCAACGCAATAATCACTGGTATTGGGGGTTACGTTCCTGACTATATTCTCGACAACGAGGAATTGTCCCGAATGGTTGACACCAATGATGAGTGGATTATGTCGCGTGTCGGCATCAAAGAGCGTCGTATCCTGAGTGAAGAGGGTCTCGGCACCAGCTATATGGCTCGTAAGGCTGCCAAGCAGCTCATTACGAAGACGAAGGTTGATCCTGATACTATTGATGCAATCATTGTTGCGACGAGTACAGCCGATTATCAGTTCCCCTCTACTGCAAGCATCGTCTTGGGTAAGTTGGGATTGAAAAATGCTTTTGCCTTTGATTTCTGGGGTGCTTGTTGCGGATTCCTCTTTGCGATGGATTCTGCAGCGAGTATGATACAGAGTGGACGTTATAAGAAAGTCATCGTGATAGGTGCTGACAAGATGTCTTCTGTAACCGATTATACCGATCGTCAGACATGTCCTTTGTTTGGTGATGGTGCGGCTGCAGTTCTTGTCGAAGCTACGGAAGAACCTAATATTGGTGTCCTTGACTCCTATTTACGCGCTGACGGAAAAGGCTTACCATTCTTACACAAGAAAGCTGGTGGCAGTGTTTGTCCCGCAAACCATTTCACTGTCGACCATCGTCTGCACTACCTCTATCAGGAGGGACGCACC
>JAEEZP010000055.1 GCA_016291915.1 Prevotella sp.
GATGACGATACACACACGAAGATTTTAGAGACTCATGGAGACTATCCCGATGCAATGCGCAGCGTGGCAAAACGTGAGCATGTGCCGGTGATAGAGATTCATGATATGACACGTGATTTCTTCGAGACACTTGGTTATGAGGGTAGTAAGAAAGCTCTTGTACACTATCCTGCCGGGACATTCCCCGGACAGGAGAAAGCCTTGGAAGATAATACTCACTTCAACCCCTATGGTGCCTACGAGGTGTCGAAGATGGTGGTGATGGGAATGAAACAGTTGCAACTGCCTATTGTCAGTCATTTGCGTGCTGATTTCCAGGATTTCGATCCCAAGCACCCGGATACACCGGAACTGTTTGAATGGTATCCGGCTGTCAAACAAGATACGACAAAACCCGATGGGAACTAAAAGATAGATGGATAAAGGAAAAAACGATTTTATGAAAAGATTTGCATTCAAGATGTACCTGAAACCAGGTTGTGAGGAGGAATATGCCAAGCGGCATGCCGCCATATGGCCGGAGCTGGTTAAGATGATAAAAGACAGTGGTGTAAGCAACTACAGTATATATTGGGATAAGGACACGAATATACTCTTTGGTTATCAGGAGTGTTCAGGTGGCGTCAGTTCACAGGATACCGACCATGTGGACCCCATCACACAGAAATGGTGGGATATGATGGCTGACATTATGGAAGTGAATTCGGATAACTCTCCAGTGACGGTGCCCATTCAGGAAGTGTTTCATTTAGATTGATGAGAAGATGAGAAAGGTATTAGTATTGTTGTTATCATTGCTTGTCATGGCGGGAACAGCCAAGACGAGAAAGAAGGTAGTCGTGGAAACATGGCCGGATGGCACCGTGATGGATGCTTGGTTTAAGGATACGGCCAAGGTGGATGTTAAACAGCTGGGGCGTCAGTATGTGATCACCAATTATGGAGTAAAGAACGACTCCATCATTGTGCAGACGACAGCTATCCAACAGCTCATCGACAAGGTGGCCGCTGATGGTGGTGGCGTGATAGTTGTGCCGCAGGGAACCTTCCTTACAGGTGCGTTGTTTTTCAAACAGGGTACTCATCTGCATGTCATTGGCAAACTGAAGGGGTCTGACCGGATTATTGACTTCCCTATCTTAGAGACTCGCATGGAGGGGGAGACCTGTAAGTATTTTGCCGCCTTGGTGAACGCTGACGGTGTGGATGGTTTCACCATTAGCGGGCATGGCACCATTGATGGTAACGGACTGAATTATTGGCAGGAGTTCTGGATACGGCGACAGTGGAATCCGCAGTGTACGAACAAAGATGCACAACGGCCACGACTTACCTATATTTCCAATTCAGCTAATGTCACTGTACAGGATGTGCACTTGATCAATTCCCCCTTCTGGACAAACCATATCTACAAGAGCAACCATGTGCGCTTCCTTGACTGTTATATCTACGCTCCCACGGAGCATGTCTGGGAACCTAATCCCAATAGGGGAGCACCCTCGTCTGACGCCATAGACATCGATGTATGCAGTGACGTGCTTATCAACGGGTGTTTTATGCATGTCAACGATGATGCTGTGGTGCTGAAAGGTGGTAAAGGGACATGGGCAGACAAAGATGAGCATAACGGACCGTGTGAGCGTATCTTGATACAGAACTGCAGGTACGGCCGCGTGCATGGTTGTCTGACCTTAGGGTCGGAGTCTGTTCATGACCGTAATATTATCCTCCGCAACTGTTATACAGAGCGTGCCGACCGTGTGCTGTGGTTGAAGATGCGTCCGGACACTCCTCAACATTATGAGTACGTGCTGGTTGAGAACATCACCGGGAAATGTACCCGTTTCTTGTTCATACACCCCTGGACGCAATTCTTCAAACTGGAAGAGCGTGAGGACATGCCCCTGTCACAGTGTAATAATGTCACCTTCCGAAATAATCAGGTCGAGGCTTCCAAATGGTTTGATGTACAGACATCAGACAAATATAAACTGATTGATTTCGTCGAAGATGGAAAGCCTCTGAGCTTTTAGTCGATGATCTCTTCCAATGCACCTGTCGCAGAGTCGATGATGAACCCTCTCACAATGATGTCTTCGGGCATGAGGGGATGGGTCTTGATCGACTCAACAGTCTTTCGTACGGATTCGGGGGTGTCTTTGAAACCTTCCAGCCAGTGGTGAAGATTCACACCGCACTTCTGGATGGTGCTGAGTGTCTGCTCGGTTATTCCCCGTGCCATCATCTCATGATGGAAATGTTCGAAGCTCATGTGGCAGGCACCGCACTGGGAGTGGGCCACCACCATGATTTCTTCCACACCGAGTTCATAGACAGCCACAATAAGACTGCGCATGGCGGAGTCGAAAGGGGAGATGACCAATCCTCCGGCATTCTTGATAATCTTGGCATCACCATTCTTCAACCCCAAAGCGGCAGGTAGCAGTTCTGTCAGTCGGGTATCCATACATGAGAGTACAGCCAGCTTCTTGTCAGGGTACTTGTCGGTTAGATATTTCTCATAACCTTTCTGTTCTACGAAGGTTTTATTAAAAGCAATAATCTGGTCAATCATATCTGTTCTTCTTTTATCGTTGTTCATTTACGGTATTTTGATCCATGTGCCGACAGCCACAAAACACTTATCCTTTAGTCATCGATAACCTCTATGTAAAAGCTGAAAGGACGGAAACCGTCGTTGCAACTGATCATGGCACTCATCGGATTCTGCATCCAGCCATCGTAGAAATTGCCTTTGCCCTGAGCCAGCGATTCCACAAACTCACGCATCGAATACCAGGCTGACGGGCACATCCCCTCCGGACATTTCCCATCCACGGAAATCCATTGCTGCCCCTCCCGCACATCACAGGTGTGCTCTATGGGGTTCTCATACTTGGCCATGAGATCCGGATAAACGGTCTGCCGAACAGCAGTTATCTTTACTTTCTTCATATGGTTATTTCCTTTTTTTATCAGGCAGTTCTTTACAGGTAGCCCTGACAAGTGAAGACAGATAGTCTCGGTCATCTACATCGGCTATATAGAAATAGTCCTTAGCACCATCGTATGGCGGTCGGAGGTCTGTCTCTCTCAGTAATGCCTTGCCTGCTTTCGTAGGCTTCAGATAGAACCGGTTGTCACAGATCAGTCCAAAGATCTTGCCATCACAATAGATGCCATAATCACCAAACATCTTCTTGGTGACGATCTCGCCAGCACCACTGCATTGGTCGGCGATATATTGTACATAGTCAGGATTACTTGCCATAATAATTATTTTTAGACTATTAATATCCGTGTTCTTTGCAATAATCGATAGCAGGCTGATAACTTTGGTAGGCGGCCTTACGAATCCAACGTACTCCCTTTCGCTCATCTTTAGGGACCCCTGTTCCCGTCATTAAGAACCAACCGGTAGCAAACTGTGCCTGAGCATCACCGCCATTGGCTGCAAGCTCATACCAAAAGACACACTCCTCAAGGTCCTTATCCACACCGTCGCCATTCCAGTAGGCTGCCCCTACATTCTTCTGACTTAAGAGATGTCCTTGGAATGCTGCTTCACGATACCAGAGGAAAGCCTTGTGATGATCCTCTTCAACACCTTGTCCGAGGTAGTAAGCATTGGCGATGTTCACCTGCGACTGTGTATCCCCCTTCTCAGCAGCTTTCAGATACCATACAAATGCCTGCTCTGCACTCTGCTCTACACCTTTGCCATGATAGTAGCATTCGCCAACGTTGAAGCAGCCATAGACATCATCCTGTTCTGCAGCACGCATATACCACTCGAAAGCCATCGTCAGGTTCTCTTTCACACCCGTACCACGCTCGTAGCATACACCTAGGTTGTTCATCGCCTTGGTGTCACCTTGATAGGCTTTCGCGCGGTATTCATCCGCTTTGTTTCGGTCTTTTTGCATCTGCCACTGTCTTTTTCCAGGGATGGTTATCTCCTTCTATATGATTGTTTGCAAAGATACTAAAATCTCCAGGATTAAAGAATCAATCTTCAAGGTTTTTTTAGTTGACGAGTAGACAAGTAAACAAGTTGGTAGTTCTAGTTGTTTCCATTTTCCATTTATTCCCGGTCTTTCGGTCTTTCGGTCTTTCGGTCTTTCGGTCTTTTGGTCTCTTGGTCTTTTGGTCTTTTCACCCTATGTACAACTGCTGGATAATAATAAATAATTAATAATATAATAATATAATTATAATAATATATTTATTAAATAGGTACGCGTTAGGAGATGTGAATGGGGATTTGCAAAAAACATATGTGCACAAGGGTGCGAAAGACCGAGAGACCGATGCGTTTTGAAAATATAAAACATTAAATATCAAGCAGTTATGGACAAGAGTGGTCTTTTTGTAAATAATAGACCGTAAAAGACTACAAAAGACCACAATAATTTGATAAAATACTTTGATATATTTGCTTATTCTTTTGTTTGTCGTTTTAGGATAATGCCGCTAAAGAATAACTGCATTAATTGGCAATAACAGGAGAAAAGAGTATTAAAACCAGTGGAAAAGAGTATTAAGAATGGTGGAAAAGGGTATCATAACTACCTAAAAAGGTGGTCAACTCTAAGTCAAAAAAATGTATTACCAGTAATGCTTTGAATCACAAAAGATACAAGGCTATTGCTGCACAAGCCTCGGCATCAGCAAGGGCATGGTGATGGTGCTGCAGGTCGTAACCGCAGGCAGCCGCAACCGTATGGAGCTGGTGATCGGGCAGCGAGTGACCGAATTGACGGCGGGAGGCAGTGAGCGTGTCGTAGAAACAATAGTCGGGATAATCCATCTGATAAACCTTGAACACAGCTTTCAGACATCCTTCATCGAAGCGGGCATTATGGGCCACAAAGGGTAGATTGGCTATCTGGTATCTCTTGTCATTATACCCTTTGGGAAAGAACACAGCTGCAATGCGCTCCTCCAACTGTTCCCACACCTTGGGAAAAACGAGAGCATCGTCTGTATCCTGCCTACTCAACCCATGTACCCGCTGACACCAGTAATTATAGTAATTGGGCTCTGGTTGAATGAGACTATAGAACGTATCCACTATCTGACCATTGCGCACCATGACCACTCCTATGGAGCAGACACTCGACGGTTCCTGATTGGCCGTCTCGAAATCGATAGCGATGAAGTCTCTCAGCATTTCTTCGAATATTTGCCTGAATATACTTTTATTGGATAGCAAAAATACCAAATATTGCAGTATTATTACTATTCTGCACTCAGTTTTAACAAAAGTTGAATATCGTCAAGAAGTTTGATATGTAGAAAATCCCTAAGTGAAATTCAACTTTCAACTATATAATGGCTCGAAATCTTACTTTTTCTTAGATAATTCTCGTGCCATTTTGGATAAAAGTTGTACTATTCGCAACCATTAAAAATCAAAAATATAGCAGTTTTTGTTTGGCTGTTTGAATATAATTCGTATCTTTGCAAAAGTAACGATAATTACGGTAATAACAAATACTATTTTTTTGAGGATATGAAATTCTACAACAGAGAAAAAGAGAAGAGGACGCTTGGTGAAATGCTCATTCAAAGTAAACGCGAAGCTCGGATGACTATACTGATGGGACGTAGGCGTATTGGCAAGACTGAACTTTCACAAAGATGCGGTGATGACATCGTGCTGTATTTCTTTGTGGGTAAGAAAGCAGAAACGCTGTTGTGCCAGGACTATGTACGCGAGATACGCGAGAAGTTGGATGCGCCAATCCTAGGTGCGCCAAACTCCTTCTCTGAAGTGTTCAGGTTTATACTCCGGTTGTCAGAAAACCGTCCATTTACATTGGTTATCGACGAGTTTCAGAATTTCCTGAAGATAAATCCTGCAATATTCAGCGATATTCAGCGCGACTGGGACTTACACAAGCGTACTAGTCATCTGAACTTGATTATCAGCGGTTCGGTATTCACACTGATGACTAAGATATTCGAAGACAAGGAAGAGCCTTTGTTCGGACGTGCAGATGAGATGATGACTCTTGAACCTTTCACAACCGATGTGCTGAAACAGGTTCTGGGGGACTTCAATCCGAACTACACTTCTGAAGACCTATTGGCTTTATATAGCATTACAGGTGGTGTGCCTTGGTATGTAACACTGCTGCTCGACAAGGGCAAAACTGACAAAGAAAAAATGCTCACCGCACTGACTGAAGAGAACTCTCCTTTTATTAATGAGGGGAAAAACATCTTGATAGAAGAGTTTGGTACTGACTACGTGACCTATTTCTCCATTCTGACCTGCATTGCCAGTGGCATGAAAACTCGTTCGGAAATTGAGAACGAACTTCAAAACAATAATATCGGTCCTTATCTGGTAAAGCTAGAGGACTACTATAAGGTCATCACCAAATCACTACCCATTTTTGCTAAGAAGAACAGCAAGAAAATGAGGTATCAACTCAATGATAGTTTCCTTATATTCTGGTTCCGCTTCTTCTATAAGTATCAAGCTCTTGTAGAGAATAAGGCCTTGAAAGCTCTTGGCGACATCATCCAAAGGGACTACAGTGGAGTGTCTGGCCTGATGATGGAGCGTTATTTCATGAAGAAATTCCAGGAGGAAGGTCGCTATATTATTGGTAAATGGTGGGATAGGAAGGGAGAAAATGAAATTGACCTGATAGTTGTTGACCCAATTGGAAAGGAAGCCTGGATCTATGAACTGAAGAAGCAGGGGTACAGGTATAAGGGGAATGAGTTCAGAGAGAAGGTGGATAAGGTCTTGGAACAGACACCTGAACTCCGTAATATGACTTTGCACACTGGTTCTTTGTCTCTCGAAGATATGTAGTGTTTACAATCAGCGAAGCCGGAGTAATCCTGTAGAGTGAAGGAGAAAACCTCGGGTAAACTTGGGGTAAACTCGGGTAAACCAAATGTTAAAAAATGTGCTTATTTTGGGAATCTGGAGTTTTCAAGGGGAAGTAGAATCTGTTGTCCCTAGGATTTCTTTAAAATTGCGTAAACCCTTATAATCAAAGACTTTAGGAAAACAAAAAAGTCCCGAATTTTACTTCGGGACTTAAGCGCTTCAGGATGGGCTTGAACCAACGACCCCCTGATTAACAGTCAGGTGCTCTAACCAACTGAGCTACTGAAGCAGTGCATTACGTTGTAATTGCGGATGCAAAGGTAAGGCGTTTTTTTTAATCCACCAAACTTTTTGCGGAAAAATTTTAGAAAACTGATAAAATACAATAAAAAATGCTTGTAAAAATAGGATATACGCATTGAATAATGTATTTTTGCACTCAAATATACAGATAAGCAGATGAAAAAGTTTTTTCTATCCTTTTTGTTGATATTGCTGAGCTGCTCAACACTGTTTGCCCAGGAGCAGGATGACCATAATTTCACGGTTGCCAAGAATATGGAGATCTTCAACGCCATTTACCGCAACCTGGATATGATGTACGTTGACACCCTGGATGCCAATCAGGTAATAGGAAACGGTATCAACAAGATGTTGCAGTCGTTAGACCCATATACCGTCTATTATCCAGAGGATAAAACGAAGGAATTGAAGCAGATGATGACGGGCAAATATGCGGGTATCGGTGCTTTGATACGTTATAACATGCAGATAAAGAATTCTGTCATCGATGAGCCTTATGAGGGTACCCCGGCAGCAAAGGCGGGTCTGAAGAAAGGTGATGTGATACTGAGTATCGATGATTCCACGATGGTGGGCAAGGACAATGCTTATGTCAGCAACCATCTGCGTGGAGAGGCTGGTACAACGTTCCTGTTGAAAATCCGTCGCCCCAGCAGCGGAAAGATTCTTCAGAAGAAGATTACCCGAGAGAGTATCCAGTTGCCTTCCTTACCTTATTATGGTGTGCAGGAAAACCAGATCGGTTATATCAACCTGAACAGTTTTACAGAGAACTGTTCAAAAGAAGTGCGCAAGGCGTTTATTGAGATGAAAGGACAGGGCATGAAAGGGCTCGTCTTCGATTTGCGTAATAATGGAGGAGGTTCGGAATTGGAAGCTGCCAACATTGTCAATATGTTTGTGCCTAAGGGGATTACCGTTGTCTCTAACCGTGGTAAGATGAAACGGGGGAACCGTGATTATAAGACCATGGTGGAACCGTTGGATACTGTGATGCCTATCGTTGTGTTGGTGAATGGTGAGACGGCCAGTGCCAGTGAGATTACCAGCGGTGCACTGCAAGATCTCGACAGGGCAGTAATCCTCGGAACGCGTACCTATGGCAAAGGACTGGTGCAGTTGCCTATCGATCTTCCTTACAACAGTCAGATGAAACTTACTACCAGTCGGTATTATATACCCAGTGGAAGATGTATCCAGGCGATTAACTATAAACATGGTAACGGAGGATATGTGGAGCATATCCCAGACTCTCTGACAAAGGTTTTCCATACTCTCCATGGCCGTGAGGTCCGTGATGGTGGTGGTATCATGCCGGATGTGGAGTGCAAACCAGACTCTCTTCCCAATATTATCTATTACCTGAGTGCTTCCGGTCAGGATTCCACGGAAGTGATGTTCAACTGGGTCTCTGACTATATTGCCAACCATGAGACGATAGCTCCTGCTGCATCGTTTATGATTACGGATGCTGATTATGAGGATTTCAAGCAGAAGGTTGTGGATAGCGGTTTTAAATATGATCCGGAGAGTGAAAAGGTGATGAGCACACTCAAGAAGGTCATGCAGTTTGAGGGCTATTATGAAGAGGCCAAGGCAGAATTTGAACGTCTGGAGAAAAAATTGACCCATAATGTGGGGCATGATCTGGATCTTCATAAAGAACTGATCAAACAGTTACTTTCCAGTGAGATAGTAGCAGCCTATTACTACCAGAAAGGAGTCATTCAGAACTCCCTGCTTTCTGACAAACAAGTGAAGGAGGCATACCGTCTGTTGTTTGATAATGAGGAATATAGCCGTATATTAGCACCAAAACAATAATTTTTGCAATAAAAGTGAAAAAATATTTGCAGGGTTGCGGATTTATTCGTAATTTTGCAACCGTTCAGTGGAATGAGGGGCTGTCAAGCTCCTCATTTTCATTTAATATAATGGTTTATGATTGATAAAAACGTTGTAAAAAGTTTAGTAGAGCAATGGTTGGAAGGAAAGGATTATTTCCTGGTAGACGTTGCTATTAGTGTTGACAACAAGATTGTAGTAGAGATTGACCATGCCGATGGTGTATGGATTGAAGACTGTGTGGAGTTAAGTCGGTTCATTGAGGATCATCTGAACCGTGATGAAGAAGATTTTGAGTTGGAAGTAGGTAGTGCCGGTTTAGGACAACCGTTTAAGGTTCGTCAGCAATATGAGAATTTTGTGGGTAAAGAGGTGGAAGTCCTCGATGCCGGTGGAAAGAAATACAAAGGATTACTGTCAAGTGTTGAGGGTAATGACTTTACCGTTATCTGCAATGAGAAGGTAAAGGTGGAAGGTAAGAAGCGCCCTGTCTTACAGGAGGTGGCTCATACTTTCCAGATGGATCAAGTGAAGTATACAAAATATTTAATAAGTTTCAAATAAGCTATGGCAGCAATAAGAAAAGAAGCGGAAAGTGTGAACATGCTGGATGCTTTCAAAGAGTTTACGACCGATAAGAGTATCGATCGTACCGCGTTGGTGAGTGTGCTCGAAGAGAGTTTCCGTAATGTGATTACTAAGCTCTTTGGCAGTGATGAGAATTTTGATGTTATCGTCAACCCGGATAAGGGTGACTTTGAGATTTACCGTAACCGTGTAGTGGTTCCCGATGGTGAGGTAGAGGATGAGAATCGTGAGATCAGTCTTTCCGATGCACAGAAGATTGAGGATGACTATGAGGTAGGTGAGGATGTGTCAGAGCGTGTTGACTTTACGAAGTTCGGCCGTCGTGCTATCCTGAACCTTCGTCAGACTTTGGCATCCAAAGTACTCGAACTGGAGCACGATAATCTTTACAATAAGTATAAAGACCGTGTGGGACAGGTGGTTAGCGGTGAGGTTTATCAGGTATGGAAGCGTGAAGTGCTGTTGGTAGATGATGACAATAATGAGTTGATCCTCCCGAAGAGTGAGCAGATTCCTGCCGATCAGTATCGGAAGGGTGAGACTGTCCGTGCCGTCATAGCTCGTGTGGATAATGAGAATAACAATCCGAAGATTATCCTCAGCCGTACCTCTCCTGTTTTCCTGGAGCGTCTGCTCGAGGCTGAAGTACCTGAGATCAACGATGGTCTTATCACGATCAAGCGTGTTGCCCGCATGCCGGGTGACCGTGCGAAGATTGCCGTGGAGAGTTATGATGAGCGTATCGACCCGGTTGGAGCCTGTGTCGGTGTAAAGGGTAGTCGCGTCCACGGTATTGTCCGTGAGTTGTGTAATGAGAATATCGACGTTATTAACTACACATCAAATACGAAGTTGTTCATACAGCGTGCTTTGAGTCCTGCAAAGGTGTCCAGCATCAATATTGATGAAGAAAACAAGAAAGCAGAAGTGTACCTGCGTCCGGAAGAGGTAAGCCTTGCTATCGGCCGTGGCGGTATGAATATCAAGCTGGCAAGTATGTTGACGGAATATACCATAGATGTGTATCGTGAGGTTGACTCTTCAGAGGATGATGAGGATATCTATCTGGATGAGTTCTCAGATGAGATTGATCAGTGGGTCATCGATGCTATCAAGGCTATCGGTCTTGACACAGCGAAAGCAGTGCTGAATGCCCCACATGAGATGCTGGTGGAGAAGGCTGATCTTGAGGAAGAAACTGTTGATCAGGTGTTACGTGTATTAAAGGCAGAGTTTGAACAATAAGAGGTGCTGAATGAGTTATAGATTAAATAAAGCGATTCGTGAATTGAACATAGGACTTCAAACGGCCGTTGAATTCCTTGAAAAGAGAACGGATTTGGGTGAAGTCCGCGCCGATCTTAGCTTTAAATTGTCTGATTCGCAGTATGAAGCGCTGGTCAAGCAGTTTAAGAAAGACAAAGAGGTGAAGGGCTTGGCTGACAAGCTGTTCGCGAAGCATCCGAAAGAGAAGAAGAAACCTGTTGAGCGTGAAGAGCCTCAGGTGAGTAACATCGGTTTGAAACAACAGTTTAAGCCGTTGGGAAAGATTGATCTGAGTAGTATCGGAAAGAAAGCCGAGCCGGCTAAACCTGCTGAGACTCCTGCAGCACCAGCTAAGGAGGAGAAGGTGGAAACACCGAAAGAGGCAGAGGTGAAGACGCCCGTCATACCGGCAGAGGAGAAACCGGTAGATAAACAGCCTGTTGAAGATAAGCCTGTAGCAAAGGTTGAGCAGCCGGTAGAAGTGAAACCACAGGAAGTGGAAACTCCCGTTGTGGAACAGCCCAAAGAAGATATTCCTTCCCTTGATGAGAAGGAAGCAACTGTTGCTTCAGTTAAGGAAGAGGTTGCTGCTGAAGACACTGTTGTTGCTCCTGTTGAGGAGGTTCCTGCTGCATCCGATGAGAGTGAGGATTCCGGCGTCTTTGTGCTGAGCAGTGAGAAGAAGATGGCTCCTAAGGTGAATGTCTTGGGTAAGATCGATCTTGACTCGCTGAATCAGAGTACTCGTCCGAAGAAAAAGTCAAAGGAGGAGAAACGCAGAGAGCGTGAGGAGAAATCCTTGATGCAGAACAATGGTGGTAGCGAGAAGAAAAAACGTGCCCGTATCACCAAGGAGCGTGTGGATATCGATGCTGCTGCCCGTCAGCCTATGAATGGTGGCAAGGGTAACAAGAATAACAACGCTAACAACAAGGTTGACAGTGCCGGAAAGAAGAACAAGAAGAAACGCATCCAGAAACCGTTGGAGGTTAACGAGGAAGATGTAGCACGTCAGGTAAAGGAGACGCTTGCACGTCTTACCAGTAAGAACCAGAATAAGAAAGGTGCTAAGTACCGTCGTGAGAAGCGTGACGCCGTACAGGAACAGTTGCGTGAACAGGCTGCTGAGGAAAGAGCAGAGAGTAAGATTCTGAAGTTGACTGAGTTTGTTACTGTCAGTGAGTTGGCTAACATGATGAATGTCGGTGTCAACCAGGTTATCGGTACTTGTATGAGTATTGGTATCATGGTAAGTATCAACCAGCGACTGGATGCTGAGACGATCAATATCGTGGCTGATGAGTTCGGCTTCAAGACAGAGTATGTCAGTGCTGAGGTACAGAATGCTATCACTGAGGAAGAAGATGATGAGAACGACTTGGTAGCCCGCGCTCCTATCGTTACCGTCATGGGACATGTCGACCATGGTAAGACCAGTCTGCTCGACCATATCCGTAACACGAATGTGATTGCCGGTGAGGCCGGTGGTATCACACAGCATATCGGTGCATACAACGTGAAACTCAATGACGGTAGGGAGATTACCTTCCTGGATACTCCTGGTCATGAGGCTTTCACCGCCATGCGTGCCCGTGGTGCTCAGGTGACGGATATTGCCATTATCATCATTGCTGCTGATGACAGTGTGATGCCCACCACCAAGGAGGCTATCGCTCATGCCCAAGCAGCAAATGTACCGATGGTGTTTGCTATCAATAAGATAGATAAGCCCGGTGCTAACCCTGATAAGATCCGTGAAGACCTTGCCAATATGAACCTTCTGGTGGAAGACTGGGGTGGTAAGTATCAGTGTCAGGAGATCAGTGCCAAGAAGGGTATCGGTGTGGATGACCTGTTGGAGAAAGTTCTTTTGGAAGCTGAGATGCTCGACCTGAAAGCTAATCCTAACCGTAAGGCAACAGGATCAGTTATCGAGAGTTCTTTGGATAAAGGTCGTGGCTATGTTTCGACATTACTCGTGAGCAACGGTACGTTGAAGATCGGTGATGTGGTGATCGCAGGAACAAGCTTTGGACGTATTAAGGCGATGTTCAATGAGCGTAACCAGCGTATTACCTCTGCTGGACCATCTGACCCTGTGATTATCCTCGGTCTGAACGGTGCTCCTACTGCCGGTGATTCCTTCCATGTGATGGATAGTGAGCAAGAGGCTCGTGAGATTGCCAACAAACGTACGCAGTTGCAGCGAGAGCAGTCATTACGTACCACGAAGACAGTGGGTCTTGATGATATCTCCCATCGTATTGCCTTGGGTGAGTTCCATGAACTGAACATCATCGTGAAGGGTGATACCGACGGTTCTATCGAGGCTCTCTCTGACTCCTTCATCAAACTGTCAACAGAGAAGGTACAGGTGAACGTTATCAGCAAGGCTGTCGGACAGATATCAGAAAATGATGTCATGCTCGCCAGTGCTTCTACCGACTGTATCATCGTCGGCTTCCAGGTCCGTCCTTCTGCTGAGGCCCGTCGTCTGGCAGAGCGTGAGGGTGTCGAGATCAATACCTATTCCATTATCTATGATGCCATCAATGAGGTGAAGTCAACGATGGAGGGTATGCTTGATAAGGTCATCAAGGAGCAGATAACTGGTGAGATAGAAGTGAAGCAAGTCTTCAAGATCTCCAAGGTCGGTACTGTTGCCGGTGGTCTTGTTATGGACGGAAAGGTTCACAATAAAGACAAAGCACGTGTTATCCGTGACGGTATCGTCGTATTTACCGCTAAGATTGATGCCTTGAAACGTTATAAGGATGATGCGAAAGAGGTGGCAACCGGTTTGGAGTGTGGTATCTCATTGGTAAACTTCAACGATATTCAAGTGGGTGATATTATTGAGACATTCACTGAGATAGAAGTACAGCAAACGTTATAATGAGTGAGAATAATGAGTTTGTACGTCAGGTGGCGGAGCAGAAATATCAGTTTGGCTTCACTACTGACGTACATACTGATATTATAGACAAGGGACTGAACGAGGATGTTGTCCGTTTGATCTCTTCCAAGAAGGGAGAACCGGATTGGATGCTTGACTTTCGTCTGAAAGCGCTCCGTTACTGGCAGACGCTCAAGCAGCCTGAATGGGGTCATGTCCATCTGCCTGATATCGATTATCAGGCAATCTCTTACTATGCCGATCCGATGGCAAAGAAGAAGGGAGAGGGTAAGAAAGAGATTGATCCGGAATTGATGAAGACATTCGATAAGTTAGGTATTCCGTTGGAGGAACGCCTGGCATTGAGTGGCACAGCGGTGGATGCGATCATGGACTCTGTGTCGGTGAAGACAACCTTCAAGGAGAAATTAGCAGAGAAAGGTATTATTTTCTGTTCCATCGGTGAGGCGATACAAAACCATCCTGAGTTAGTCAGGGAGTATCTCGGTACGGTGGTGCCTTACCGTGACAATTTCTTTGCTGCCTTGAACAGTGCCGTATTCAGCGACGGTTCTTTTGTCTATATCCCCAAAGGGGTACGCTCTCCTATGGAGTTGAGCAGTTATTTCCGTATCAATGCTCGTAATACGGGACAGTTTGAACGTACCCTGATCGTGGCGGAAGATGACAGTTATGTGTCGTATCTTGAGGGATGTACCGCGCCGATGCGTGACGAGAATCAGTTGCATGCCGCTATCGTAGAGATTATCGTGAAAGACCGTGCGGAAGTGAAATATTCTACCGTACAGAACTGGTATCCCGGTGATGAACAGGGTAGGGGTGGCGTCTTCAACCTTGTGACGAAGCGTGGTGATCTGCGTGGCCATCATTCCAAACTGTCGTGGACACAGGTAGAGACAGGATCGGCTATTACTTGGAAATATCCATCGTGTATCCTTCGTGGCGATGACTCTGTGGCAGAGTTCTACAGTGTCGCCGTTACAAACCATTATCAGGAGGCTGATACGGGTACGAAGATGATTCATATCGGTAAAAACACACGTTCAACGATTATCTCCAAGGGTATCAGTGCCGGACATAGTCAGAACAGTTATCGTGGATTGGTGCGTGCCACCTCAAACGCGGATAATGCCCGTAACTACAGCAGTTGTGACTCACTCTTGCTGGGATCTGACTGTGGTGCGCATACCTTTCCCTATATGGATGCCCATAACGATACGGCCATCTTCGAGCATGAGGCAACCACCAGTAAGATATCAGAAGAACAACTCTTCTATTGTAATCAGCGAGGTATACCCACCGAGCAGGCTGTTGGCCTGATCGTGAATGGCTATGCCAAGGAAGTGCTCAACAAACTCCCTATGGAGTTCGCGGTAGAGGCACAGAAATTATTATCAGTAACATTAGAGGGAACAGTAGGATAAATACTATCATGGCTATATACAAATATATAAATATATTAAGATTATCCTTATTCGTCTATATATTAATATTGGGTAATGTTTCAGTAAGTGGACAAAAGAAATCCACCAAAGATCTTTTTCACACAAAAGTTTTTTTGAAAAACGATTCTGTTGCAGAGGGTTATTTGAGGAATTTTCTTAGTCACCCAGGAATATATTATGCCGATCAAATCAATTCAATGGATTCTACAGTGCGTATTAACCACATGGATAGATTTATTTTAAGAAAAAACGAGAAATATAATAACAGGGATATTGATAGCTTGATAACATGGTATGATGAAACTCCAGATATTAAGATGAAGTGGATACCGATCCCTGCTAATTTAGCATTTGGATTTAATACGCCTGTGATCTATCATTATCCTCTTCTCCTCTGTTTAATGTTTAAGGGGGACTATGTATCAGGTTATCTGGGTTTTGATCCCATGTTAGGTAGTCGTCTATTATATCTGATGGATGGGATGCCGTATGCTAAAGCTTTTATAAGTGGGTCTGGAAAGTTAACCGAGAAAAGAAGAAAGACTTTAATAGACGAGTTCGGTAAGTATCCAGGTATGAAAGATTACATTATGGGGCTGGATAAAAAAGAATTAGAGCAAGATCCACTTGTTATTCTTCGTAAATTAGATGAGTCATTAAAAGGACAACAATAATTATGCTTGAGATAAAAAACTTACACGCTAAGATTGGCGATAAAGAGATATTAAGAGGTATCGACCTGACGATAGCAGATGGTGAGACCCATGCTATCATGGGCCCCAACGGATCCGGTAAGTCAACCCTGTCGGCCGTATTGGTAGGTAATCCTTTATACGAGGTTACCGAGGGCTCTGTCTATTTCAACGGGCGTGATCTGCTGGCGATGAAACCGGAAGAGAGAGCCCATGAAGGATTGTTCCTCTCCTTTCAGTACCCTGTGGAGATTCCCGGTGTATCGATGACTAACTTCATGCGTGCCGCTATCAATGAGAAACGTAAGTTCGAGGGAAAAGAACCGATGAATGCTGCGGAGTTCCTGAAACTGATGCGTGAGAAGAGAAAGATTGTTGATCTGGATGCAAAACTGTCTAACCGTTCTGTCAATGAGGGTTTCAGCGGAGGTGAGAAGAAACGTAATGAAATCTTCCAGATGGCGATGCTGGAACCGAAGTTGTGTATCCTGGATGAGACTGACTCCGGTCTGGATGTCGATGCGATGCGTATTGTGGCTGAGGGTGTTAATAAGTTAGCTACTCCAGAGCGTTCATGTATTGTCATCACCCATTACGACCGTTTGTTGGAGATGATCGTTCCCCAGTATGTTCATGTATTATACAAGGGGCGTATCGTCAAGACAGCAGGGGCAGAGTTGGCGAAACAGATTCAGGAGTATGGCTACGACTGGATCAAAGAAGAGGTAGGTGAGGATTGATGATGAAGAGTGAACAGCAATATATCGACCTGTACCAGCAGGCACAGCAGATGATCAAGGGGCACAGTGCTTCTTGTATGAATGCCGTGCGTGACAAAGCCTTTGAGGATTTCCTTCGTATAGGCTTCCCCCGAAAACAAGAGCGATATAAGTATACCGATATCCCTACGTTGTTTGAACCTGACTATGGTTTGAACCTTAATCGCTTGGATATCCCTGTGGATCCTTATCATGCCTTCCGCTGTGATGTGCCGAATCTGAGTACCTCTCTCTATTTCGTACTTAACGATGGCTTTTACGATAAGGCCCTGCCAAAGAGTAACCTTCCCGAGGGCGTCATCGTTGATTCCCTTCGTGCGGTGGCAGAGAAGCAACCCGAGTTGATAGCGCGTTATTATGCTAAAATTGCTAAGACCGAAGAAGATGGCATTACCGCTCTTAACACGATGCTGGCACAGGATGGATTGCTGATCTATGTGCCGAAACATGTGCGGGTTGACCGTGCCATCCAGGTTATCAACATCCTGCGTTCGGATGTGGAACTGATGGTAAACCGACGGGTACTGATCATTGTTGAGGAGGATGCAGAAATAAAGATTCTGTTCTGTGACCACACGGCAGACGACTGTCGTTTCCTTACCACTCAGGTGGTAGAAGCGTATGTGGCTGATAACGCACGTATGCATCTCTATTGTATGGAAGAGACCCATGCGAAGAATGTGCGTGTCAGCAATGTGTATATCCAGCAAGAGGCAAACAGTGATGTGAAACATCATGTCATCACGTTGCATAATGGCGTAACCCGTAACAAGACTGATTTGCTCTTTCATGGTGAGGGGGCAGAGTGTTTCCTTTGCGGATGTGTCATCGCCGACAAGAATCAGCATGTGGACAACAACACATTAATCCATCATCAGGTGCCTCGCTGTACAAGTCGCGAACTCTATAAATACGTCCTTGACGATGAGGCGGTAGGTGCTTTTGCCGGTAAGGTGTTGGTAGATCATGGCGCGATGAAGACGGTCTCTCAGGAGACAAACCAAAATCTCTGTGCTTCCAAGAAAGCACGGATGTACACCCAACCGATGTTGGAAATCTATGCTGATGATGTGAAGTGTGCCCATGGCAGTACTGTCGGACAGCTGAATGATGCGGCTCTTTTCTATATGCGTCAGCGTGGCATCAGTCTGGAAGAGGCAAAACTGCTGCTGGAGTTCGCCTTCATCAACGAGGTGGTTGATCAGATGGAGCTCGTACCTTTACGTGATCGTCTGCATTATCTTGTTGAGCAGCGATTCCGTGGAGAACTCAGTAAGTGTGAAGGATGTAAACTGTGTAAGTAAGATGATGTACGATATTACTAAGATACGAGAGGATTTCCCGATACTCAGCAGAGAGGTGTATGGTAAGCCGTTGGTTTATCTTGATAATGCTGCTACCACGCAGAAACCCCGTCAGGTGGTGGATGCGATGGTGGAGGAGTATTATAACGTGAATGCCAATGTACACCGTGGGGTGCATTACTTGAGTCAGCGGGCTACCGACCTGCACGAGGCAGCGCGTGAGAAGGTGAGGGCGTTTATCAATGCCGGTAAGACGGAAGAGATTATCTTTACCCGTGGTACCACGGAGAGTCTGAACCTGGTGGCGAGTTCTTTTAGTGATGCGTTCATGAAAGAAGGTGATGAGGTGATCGTCTCTACTATGGAGCATCATAGTAATATCGTGCCCTGGCAATTGCAGGCAACGAAGAAAGGTATCGTACTGAAAGTTATCCCGATGAATGAAAAGGGCGAACTGCTGTTGGATGCCTATGAACAGTTGTTTACAGAACGTACCAAACTGGTGAGTATCACCCATGTAAGCAATGTGTTGGGAACCGTCAATCCCGTTAAGGAAATGATAGCCGTAGCCCACTCACACGGTGTTCCCGTAATGGTGGATGGTGCGCAGAGTGCTCCCCATTTCAAGGTTGATGTGCAGGATCTCGATTGTGAGTTCTATGCTTTCAGCGGTCATAAGATGTATGGTCCTACCGGTGTAGGCGTGCTTTATGGTAAGGAAGACTGGCTCGATCGTATGCCTCCCTATCAGGGTGGTGGTGAGATGATCGAGCATGTCACCTTTGAGAAGACCACCTTCGAGCGACTGCCGTTTAAGTTTGAGGCAGGTACGCCCGACTATGTTGCTACGCACGGATTGGCAACAGCCATCGACTACATCACTTCCTTGGGTATGGAGAATATCTCTGCCCACGAACGGATGTTGACGGAGTATGCTATGCAGGAGATGGCTAAGATCGATGGTATGCGTTTCTTTGGTGAGGCTGAGGGTAAGGATGCTGTGGTGTCTTTCCTTGTTAAAGATATCCATCATCTGGATATGGGCACGCTGCTCGACCGCTTAGGCATCGCCGTACGTACCGGTCATCATTGTGCACAACCATTGATGGACCGCTTAGGAATATTAGGAACAGTGCGTGCTTCGTTTGCGTTGTACAATACCAAAGAGGAAGTGGATGCTCTTGTTGCAGGTGTTCAGCGTGTGGCACGTATGTTCTGATTCTCTGTTTATAATAACTGTTTACATCTTTTGAGTGCGACTAACAGCCAGGCTAAGGCGATGAGTCGTACGGTGAGGGCATAACCTACCGGTAATATGCCTAAGAAAAGTGCGGCCTGTGCCTCTAACAATGCCCATGTCTGTCTGCTGTTGATGTCACGCTCCAACACGACTGAATAATACTGAGACAACTTTCTGATAGGCATATTCAGTCTTTCAGTCATCTTATGAATATTCTCTGCCAGTCTGCTGCTGACCGTCTGTTGCATATTGATAGTCATTTGTCTTTCCATATCTGTTCTTTTTTCTGTTATTTCTTGTTTCTGTGGCAAAATTATACTATCTTTGTGCACAAATAGTTCAATGATGAAACTATTTTTGAAAACGAAAGTTAAAGTTTCCCTTGTATATTATAGTAAGGTATAGGTATGTTAAAAGATCATTATTACGAAGGATTGATAGAGGCCGGATGCGATGAGGCTGGCCGTGGTTGTCTGGCAGGAAGTGTCTATGCGGCTGCGGTTATCCTGCCTGTCGGTTATCAGAATGCACAACTGAATGACTCTAAGAAACTCACCGACCATCAGCGGAAGGCATTACGTACGATTATTGAAAGGGATGCTGTGGCCTGGGCAGTAGGCATCGTGACAGCTCAAGAGATAGACGAGATCAATATCTTGAATGCCAGTATCTTGGCGATGCATCGTGCACTCGATCAACTGACAGTGCATCCGGAGGCTGTCATTATTGATGGTAACCGTTTCAAACCGTATGGTAAACTACCTTATACAACGATAGTGAAAGGTGATGGGAAATACCTCTCTATTGCGGCTGCAAGTATCTTGGCAAAGACATATAGGGATGACTATATGGACCAGTTGGCTGAGGAATACCCGCAATATGATTGGCAGAAAAACAAAGGTTACCCTACCAAGAAACACCGTCAAGCTATCAAAGAGTATGGTATCACGCCATATCATCGAAAGAGTTATAATCTGCTGGGTGACGGACAGTTGGAGATACCTTTTGATTTTTAGTTACTGTTATGCGACATAGTAAGTTGGAGAGTGAACTCGATCTCTTGCTGCTGTTGGCAGAGAATACGAGTATGACGGTGGAACAGTTGTGTAAGCGACAGAATCTCTCGCGCCGTAACTTCTATTATTACCTGGAGTTCTTCCGTGATGCAGGCTTCATCGTAGAGAAAAGAGGGTCGGTGTACTCCATCGACCGCGACTCCCCATTCTTCAAAAAGGTGGTGGAAAGGATTTCGTTTACTGACGATGAGGCTATCGTCATCAACCGATTACTGAACAAGAC
>JAEEZP010000056.1 GCA_016291915.1 Prevotella sp.
AACTGTTTCAGCAGGTACGGAACGTGGTTTGCTCTACGGAGCTTTTGCTTTGTTACGTGGAGAGACAGGTTATCAGGCTCCTTTCTTCAAGTACCGTATCCTCAATCATTGGGATAATCTCGACGGGTCGATAGAAAGGGGTTATGCTGGAGAGAGTATCTTCTGGAACGATGACCTTACCTTTGATCCTCGTCGTTTGGAATACTATGCCATGACGAATGCTGCTATAGGTATCAACGGGGTGGTGCTCAATAATGTGAATGCTTCACCCAAAATGCTCTCCAGAGCCTATCTTCAGAAGGTCAGGGAGATAGCTGATATCTTGCGACCGTGGGGAATCCGTGTATATCTTTCCGTCAATTTCGCTTCACCGATGGCTTTGGGTAAGTTGAAGACAGCTGATCCCTTGGATGAAAAGGTAAGAAACTGGTGGAAGGAGAAGACGAAGGAGGTCTATCAGCTGATTCCCGACTTCGGTGGGTTCCTGGTCAAGGCTAACTCAGAAGGGCAGCCCGGTCCGTTCGACTATGGACGGTCACATGCCGAGGGCGCGAATATGTTGGCAGAGGCGCTGGCTCCCCATCAGGGTATCGTGATGTGGCGCTCTTTTGTCTATGGAGCGAAGCATAAGGGAGAGGATCGTGTAAAACAGGCTGTGAGTGAGTTTGCGGAATTAGATGGGGCTTTCCTTCCCAATGTCATCTTACAGTCGAAAAACGGTCCGCTCGACTTCCAACCGCGTGAGCCTTATGCACCGATCTTCGATCAGATGCATAAAACACCACAGATGGCAGAACTGCAAATCACCCAGGAGTACCTCGGACAGTCAAAGCATCTGGTATATCTCGCTCCGATGTGGAAGGAGTTCTTCGGTTTTGTCAACCCTTCACGACTGGTGGGTATAGCGGGTGTTGCCAATATCGGTGATGATGCCAACTGGTGTGGTCATCATTTCTCACAGGCTAACTGGTATGCCTTTGGCCGTTTGGCATGGGATCCTACCCTGTCATCAGAGCAGATCGCATGGGAATGGCTTTCTCAGACGTTCGATGCATCGGTTTCCGACCATCAGCAATGGACTCAGGAGAAAGGAAGGCTGTTAGATATGATGCTCCGTTCGCGGGAAGCATGTGTGGACTATATGATGCCACTCGGACTGCATCATATCTTTAAGTTCGACCATCATATGGGCCCTGAGCCGGACGGTTTCAAGGCTGAGTATCCCATAGAGTGGTGCCCGGTCTACTATCATCAGGCAGACTCCATAGGAGTGGGGTTCAACCGCAGCAGTTCCGGGACGAATGCCACGGCGCAGTATCGCGAACCTTACCATACCTTATATAATAATATAGCGACATGTCCGGAAATGTATCTTCTCTGGTTCCACCATGTGCCATGGGACTACCGGATGAAGAGCGGTCGCACATTATGGGAAGAACTGCAGTGTCATTATCAGCATGGTGTGGAAGAAACGGATGACTTCCTTCGTGTCTGGGAGGAGGTAAGACCGTTCATTGACTCACAACGGTGGCAGGAGGTGAACGATCTGCTGCACTTCCAACAACAGGATGCCCGTGAGTGGCAGCGTGTTTGTATCGGTTATTTCAAAACGTTCCAACATTAAGATCTCATAAAAATGAAACGATTATCGATATTCTTGTGGATATGTCTGTTTGTATTGACAGCTCAGGCAAAGGTTTCCTTGCCGCAGCTCTTTCAGTCGGGCATGGTACTTCAGCGGGACAAGGTGATTCCCGTTTGGGGATTTGCCGAACCAGGTGAGCGTGTCTGTGTGACGTTTAAGAAGAAAGACTATGTGACCTTTGCCGATACGGAAGGTCGCTGGCGTGTGGACCTACCCAAACAGAAACACGGCGGCCCTTATACCTTGCAGGTGAACGACATCACGATCAATGATGTGCTGATCGGTGATGTGTGGCTCTGCTCGGGACAGTCGAATATCGATGTTACGATAGAGCGTGTCTATCCACAGTATCCTCAGGAGATTGATACCTATGCCAATGATAAGATCCGTCTGTTCCGTGTGCAGACAGATACAGACACACATGGACCGAAGAAGGATGTGAAGTCGACGAAATGGCGTACCTTAAATAAGGAAAATGCTTGGAGTTTCTCTGCCGTGGGCTATTTCCTTGGACGGGAGATGTACGAGAAGAACGGTATCCCGCAGGGAGTGATTGTCAACAGTGTCGGGGGATCACCTATTCAGGCATGGCTTGATGCGGACACTCTTTCCCAGCGTCATCCTCAGGCATATCACCGTTTGCAGTTCTTCCAGGATGATGAGATGATGGCTGGTATGCTCAAAGCTAACCAACAGACGAACGATCGCTGGCAACATATCATGAACCAGTTAGATCCGGGATTAAAGGAGGGATATGCTCATCAAAACTATGATGACTCTCAGTGGATGGTAAAGAATCAATATGACAATATTACAGGAGAGCATCAGTATGTGGGTTCTTTTTGGGCAAGGCAACAATTCCTGGTGGATGCTGCTCATGCCGGTAAGTCTGCCCGTCTGTTGGTAGGAACCTTATTCGATGCCGATTATACTTTTGTGAACGGCCAGGAGGTGGGACGTACCTATTATCAATATCCGCCGCGTCGCTATACCATTCCCGCAGGAGTGCTCAAAGAGGGTGCTAATGCTCTTACCATTCGTTTTATCACGAAGGGTGGAAATCCTCATTTCATTAAGGACAAACCCTATAAGCTTGTCTTCGAGGATGGTTACGAGATTCCTCTCTCTGCCCAATGGCATGTTCATGAGGGTGCGCGGATGTTCAACTGTCCGCAGGCAGACGTGGCTCCAAATAATCTGCCATCGGTGCTCTATAATGCCATGCTTTATCCGTTGGCACCCTATTCCTTGGCAGGAGTCACCTGGTATCAGGGCGAGTCGAATACCAATGAGGGTGATCTTTACAGACAGATGTTAGGAGAACTGGTTCTAGGCTGGCGACAGTTATGGAAAGATGCGTCGTTACCTTTCGTGATCGTTCAACTGGCGAACTTCATGGCTCCCACCGACCAACCGCAGGACACTGGGTGGTCGCATGTCCGTGAGGCACAACGTCTTGCCACCCAAGAGCTTCCCCATACCGCATTGGCTGTAACCATTGATCTGGGAGAGGAAGTGGATATTCATCCCTTGCTAAAAAGGGAGGTGGCACAGCGGATTGCCAAGGGTTTTGAGAAGTTACTGTGGGACAAAAAACTACAATTGTCGCCGGAGGTGGTTGCCTCAGAGACGAATGGTGATAAGATTGTGTTAACACTCGATCAACCATTACGTTCTGATGGATCACTCCAAACCTTTGAGGTGGCTGCAGGAGATGGACGTTTTATGAATGCCGAGGCTGAGTCATGTGGAAACAGGATTATTGTCCATTCCCCCGTCAACCATCCTGTGACCGTACGTTATGCATGGAAGAACAACC
>JAEEZP010000057.1 GCA_016291915.1 Prevotella sp.
AAAGTCTCCTACGGTCAAATAAGAAAAAGTAAGAAATCAATCGTTTATAGCTTGCTGCCGCCTTGGCATTCACCTTGTGCGGCAGCAATTAGTTTTTAGAAAATGAAGAGTTATCGTATCTGCCTTATAGTAGCGGTCGCATGCATGGTGTTCTCATGTGGCAATAGAAGAAAGATTCATGAACCTTTGGCTGACTCCGGACGTACACAGCGCACGGAAGTGTTGAATGATAATCTGAAGGCTTTGGGTGATAGCAGCGTCTATATGTTCGGGCATCACGATGCCCCTGTTTATGGTATAGGTTGGGAGGCAGACTATGACAATGACTCCACCGTACATCAGCGCAGTGACATACACAGTGTCTGTAATGATTTCCCGGCGGTATTTTCTTTCGATCTCGGACATATAGAGCTCGGCGATGAGCGTAACCTCGATGGGGTACCTTTTAATCGTATCCGTCAGGAAATCATTGCTCACTTCGATCGTGGCGGCTTTATCACACTATCGTGGCATCTTAATAATCCCTTGTCCGGAGGAACAGCCTGGGTGGCCGATTCACTGCTCGATACAGAGACACATACCGTAGAGGCCGTACTCAAGGGGGGGCAGTGCCATGAGATGTTCTTAGAATGGCTCGACCGCGTGGCTGACTTCCTGAACTCGTTAGAGACGCCCTATGGTATCAGGGTACCTGTGCTTTTCCGTCCTTGGCATGAGCATACCGGCTCTTGGTTCTGGTGGGGAAAGGATCACTGTACGGCAGAGCAGTACAAGGCGTTGTGGGAACTGACCGTTAAACGTCTGAAAAAACGTGGCGTTATCAATGCGCTTTATGCTTATTCTCCAAATGGTTTGGATAAAGAGACCAAAGACATACTTATGGAACGTTATCCTGGAGATGATATCATCGATCTTATCGGCTACGACTATTACTGTAATGCTGAAGAGGGTGATACGACAGCAGTAGCACAGTATGCTGCCCATCTTGATAAAGGACTCTCCATCATCTGTGAGGCTGCACGTGAACATCATAAGGCAGTGGCACTCACAGAGACAGGTTTTGAGTGTATTAAGACGCCGGAGTGGTGGACACAGACACTCGCACCCGTACTGGCCAAGCATCTCATCAGTTATGTGTTGGTATGGCGTAATGCACATAACCGACAAAATCACTTCTTCGCACCTTACCCTGGACATACTTCTTCAAGTGATTTTATACGATTCTATAACGATCCACGGACACTCTTCCTGAAGGATGTCAATGCGCTCTATTTAGCTAAATAAAGGTAAGAGGTTAACTGGTTTGATCTTTTGTGCCATCGTTTAGGCTACTATCCTTGCAAAATCGTTTTTTTTCACTATCTTTGCACAGAGAATACGGATTAGTTTATATTATACCCGAGGAATTATGAACGTGCAGATAGAAGAAACGTGGAAGAAGCATTTGCAGGGAGAGTTCGAGAAACCTTATTTCGAACAACTTACCGAGGCGGTTAGAAGAGAGTACCAGCAAACGACGTGCTATCCGCCGGGGAAGTTGATCTTCAATGCTTTTAACCTGTGTCCGTTTGATAAGGTGAAGGTGGTGATCTTGGGGCAGGATCCTTATCATGAACCTGGTCAGGCGCATGGCTTGAGTTTTTCCGTGCAGGATGGCGTGATGTTTCCTCCTTCACTACAGAACATTTTCAGGGAAATACAGAATGATGTAGGTACGCCGATTCCCTATAGCGGAAATCTTACCCGTTGGGCTGAGCAGGGGGTGTTGCTGCTCAATGCAACGTTGACTGTACGTGCTCATATGGCTAATTCGCATGCCCGACTGGGTTGGCAGACATTTACAGATGCAGCTATTCAGGTGCTTGCCCGTGAGAGGGATCACGTGGTGTATCTCTTGTGGGGCGGTTATGCGCGCTCAAAAGCGCAATATATCGATGCTCAGCGTAACCTCGTCCTTCAGAGTGTGCATCCCTCGCCCTTGTCAGCTAACCGCGGTGGGTGGTTCGGTAACCATCATTTCTCGTTGGCTAACCAGTATCTGATGCAGCATGGTAAAGAACCGATCGTATGGTAAGTGAAGAGTGAAGAATGAAAGATAAACAATTACCATCCATATTACAAGTTGATGAGGTGTTGATATCCTCCGATCTCTTGACAGAGCGTTTCTGCTGTGACCTGAATATCTGTAAGGGTAAATGCTGTATCGAAGGGGATGCCGGTGCTCCTGTCACCTTGGACGAGGTGGCAGCTATTGAAGAGGCTCTCGACATCGTATGGCCCGACATGGCTGCATCGGCACAGTCGGTAGTGGATCGTCAGGGCGTGGCGTATGTTGATCAGGAAGGTGATCTGGTAACGAGTATTGTGAACGGGAAAGACTGCGTGTTTACATGTTATGATACACTCGACGTGGGGGAAGGACCGATACCACACTGTTGTCTGTGCTCTCTTGAGAAAGCTTTCCGGGCAGGGAAGATTTCTTTCTGCAAACCCATCAGTTGTGCGCTCTATCCTATTCGTGAGAAGAAATTAGGCATGGGGCTGACAGGCTTGAACTATAACCGTTGGGATGTATGTCAGTGTGCGCGTGAAAAGGGAGCACAACTGGATATCCCTGTATATCGTTTTTTGAAAGATCCTCTCATCCGTCGTTTCGGAGCACAGTGGTATGCCCATCTGGAGGAGATGGTGGGAGAACTAAAAGAACAGGGATATCTGTAATATACTTTTTTCCTTTTATATCTTCCTATATTCTGAAGGAGACATTCCTACATGTTCCTTGAAGTATTTCCCCAGAAAACTCTGATTGGGGAAGTTAAGATGTTGCGTAATCTCCTTGATGCTCATGGTAGAGTTTTTCAGCAGTACGCGCAATTCAAGGACCACATAGTTGTCAATCCACTCGTTGGGCGTGCGGCGACTCACTTGCTTGACGGTCTCTGATAAATATTTTGGTGTGATATGCTGCTGTTCTGCATACCACGCGACCCTACGCTCAGAACGGAAGTTTTTCTCCACATTGTTAATGAAAGAGGTGAAGATGGTCTCAGCCCTTGTCTGTCGCTTGTCACTGACCTGTTGCAGACGGTAGAGGACATTGCTGATATCGTAGATCATCGCCATGATGATGGATTTTACTACAGCACTCCGGAAATGATGCTCAGTCTCATCAACCTTCAACTTGATGGTGTTATAGTAGTTGACAAGTGTT
>JAEEZP010000058.1 GCA_016291915.1 Prevotella sp.
CCGCCTGCTGCACCTCCCGCAATGCTACCTATAAGACCAGCTATGTCTCCCAGTGCTTTAATTCCCGAGACAGCATTGCCAGTAAGAACACCGACAGATATTCCCACTGCCGCTGCTACGAGTGATTTCCAATTCTTGCTGAACCAGCTGTAGCCCGAGGGATCCACTAACGAGAGCGGGTTGTTCAGACAGTAGGCATAGCGGTTGAGGCTCTGCGAGAAGTCGGGCGACTGTATGATAGGATCGGGCGAGAGGAAACGCCCGATGACCGGGTCGTACATCCTGCCGTCCATGTTCACCACCTCGAAGAGGTCGATGTGCTCATGTCCTGTGAACCCGTGCGAATCCCATGCCCCGGCATCGATGATGTCGGTATAGTAAGCCCATGTCTCCGGGTTGCGCCTGCGTCCCCAGGCATCATAGCTCAGCTCCTGCACGAGGATGCCGTTCACATCGGAATAGGCGTTGATGGAACCTAATTGGTCATGATGGATGAACAGCAGTGTGGAGTCACCCTGGGCTTTCGTTTCAAAGATCGCTATCGCCTTCCCACCTGCAAAGATATAATTTATTTTTGTAATTGTATCATTTTTCTCCTTTTCTTCGTAAATATTTCCTATGTAATAGCGGTTTTCCGTCACTCCACCCACCGTCTGGCTCGCCAGGATACGTGACTTGTCTACTCCGTAGGTGATGTCAAGCGACGAAGTGCCCATGGCAAGATGGGTAATCTTGTTGAAGGAGCTGTACTGGATATCATCCCACTGCTTGGGAAGGTAGCCGGTACTGGTAAAGGACAGCAGTCGGTTGCTGTAGGAGGAATACTGGAAATTATTTCCCACATCCGATTTGGAGAGGATGTTCCCCGCCTCGTCGTAGGTCATCTCCTGTGTAGTCATCCCGTTCTTCTTTACGGTGATGAGCCTGTCGAGGTTGTCATACTCAAAGGTCTCGGTGAGATCACGCAGGTTGTCCTTCCGACTGGTCAGATTCCCCACGGTATTATATCCATAGCTCCAGCTGATGAGGCTCGGAGTGGTGATTCGCTCCACATATCCCTTCTGGGCGTTATACGCTGTGCTGATGCCCAGTCCGTTGCCGAGAGTCTCCCGCTCTATCTGTCCACGGGCGTTCAGTGTGTCGAGTGTCCAGTAGGAGTAGTTGGTATCAGCATTCTTCACGCAAGTCAGGATACCGTTGTCCGAGTAAAGGTTCCTTACCCTCAGCCCCGACGGGTAGGTCACCACATCCACCTTGCCCAAGGCATTGTAGGTGGTCTGGGTGATAAAAGTCTTGTTGTTGATAACCTCTTCCTCTCGGATCACCCTGCCGTAGGCATCGTAGTAATAATCAATGCTGTGCCCGTTGGTTGACTCAATCCTTGAGACGGCTCCGTTGAAACGGGTGTCGTAGGTGGTCGTGACCGTCATCTCCGGCAAGGTCTCCGTGACGACCCTGCCACCTTCGTCGTATGTATAGGTGACGGGGGTGTCTGATCCATGTTGGCTTTGGGTGAGTTCTCCGAAGGCGTTGTATTCGTATGTGTAATTACCGATGTCAGATGCGCTGGAAGATATCTTGTTTCCGAAGATATCATAGCCCATGCTGATGTATGTGTGCGGACCGCTGATATATGTGCAGTTTCCTCGATTATCATAAGAGTAGGTGGTAGATGTCCCGTCAGCGTCTGTGCTCTGCTGCAACAATCCCTTGACCGACATCGTCTTTACGGAGGAATGCCCTAAGGGGTCTGTGGTCGTCGTGGTAAGACCGTTGTACTGCATGGTGTAATACGATCCGTCGGGTGCCGTCTGCCGGATGACCCTTCCCGTGGCATCATACTGGTTTGTGTTCCAATAGACGGCATCGCCGGGGAAATAGGGCTCGGAGGTTTTCTCCACAAGTCCTTTCTCGTTATAGACGACATCCACGTAGATCTTCCTTCCGTCAACCGACTCCGTCACTTTTCGGATGGAGCGGCCGAGACAGTCGAAGAACTCTATGGTATATGGTTCTCCCGTAGCATCCGCATATTGGAAATACAGGGCGTTCGTCGGTGCATCCGTCATGCCGTTGCTCCATCCTGTCACCGCATGTGCGGTGGCTATGGGCGTTGACGACTGTATGTTCCTACCGAAAGCATCATAGGTGTTCGTGGTAGTGATGTTGTTGGCATCGGTGCTGGTCAGTAACAATCCTGTTGCTTCCTCAAGGGTATTGATCGTCGTGAATCCCAATGCGTCCGTATGTCTGGTGATAAATCGTCCCTTGCTGTCATAGACGGTAGTCTCTGTACGAGTGTCACTGTTGTCTGCCACAGGATGTGTCGTGCTCTGTGTGATGTTTCCAAAGGCATCATGCTGATAGGTTTTCTTGATTCCCTTGGGATTGTCAGGTTCTGCGTATTCGGCAGTCAACAGACCGGAGTCCTCGTCATACTCAAAACGGGAGGTCTTAGTACTGTTATATGTAGAGACAGTTGACTGTGTCAGACGGCCCAAAAACCAATTGCCGGTGTCATTCACATAGGTGTTGACGGTCTCGATGTTGTCACCGTTCCCGCTTCTCTTTATCTGAGTCGCATTACCGTAGTTATCGTATTCTGTTTCCGTCGTGGTTGAGGATATGATATTTCCGCTGCCATAGTCATATTTTGATTCATAGGTCTTGACAGGTACATAGTTGTAGGTAGAATCCCCCGCGGCGGTTGTGATAATCTTCAGTTGATTGATATTCGTTGTTTCCTCCATTTTCCTGATACCAATCCATGTCTCGCTATGATTGACTGCCGTGAGGTATTGGCTGGTCTCCACCTCCATTTGTGTGACGGTTTCCGTGTTTGTCGTCTCATCCTTCACGGTCATCTCCTTAAATCCCAGTACACCTTTGCCACGCTTGTGCAGAAGTGCGTTTTTGTATCTGTATGTTGTCGTGTTCTGCCCTCCGATACCGTTCGGGGTCTTTACCTGATAAACCAAAGGCCATGAGCTGCCGAAGTAGCATAGGGGGTACTGGATATATGTGTTTTCCCTCTGGTATACCGTATTGTCAGACATATACTTGTACGTTATCTCTGTGGTGTTCCCCTGTCCGTCGGTGATGCTGGAAAGAAGGCTGTTGGGTGTGTCTGCGATCTCATACAGTTTGTATCCCTTCCAGGTTGAGGAAGTCCAGTTGGCCGTACAAATGATATCCGTCTTTCCGTCGCCGTTGAAGTCGCCGAAATAATGGTTCCACTTGTCAAGCGGCGCTACCCAGGCTCCTTGTACTTGTTGGAAGGTCGCCCCCGTTCCGTCGTTTAGGTACACCGTCGGTCTGACGGAAGAACCGGAGGTCGAGGTCTTCGCTATGGCATAATAATCGTCGAAGCCGTCACCGTTCAGATCGGTGAGGAATATTTTCTTGTCCGACGACAGAAACTGCCTTGGTATCGATTGATACTGGAAGGAACCATCGCCCTTGGAGTAGTGTATCTGCCACTGCGACCACCCTCCGCTGTTCGGGTCATTGTCGTATCCTGTGAGCAGCATGTCGGTCTTTCCATCGCCATTGAGATCGCCGAAATAAAGATGATGTTCTTTCTTGGGCCATATGGATGTGTTTCCTGTAGCCAGATTTCCGTTACCGTCAGACTTGAAGAGTTTGTATCCATTAGAGTTCAGGTTCATGATTTCCGTAAGTCCGTCACCGTCGAAGTCCACGAACTCTACCCTGTCCCATTTGTCTGCTGCCGTTGCTGTAGTCCTTGTGTACAGTGGCATGATGTAGCTATTGTTCTGATATGAGGAGCAGAGCGTGGCATAGTCCTTGGAGCTGTTATGCCATAGAAAGATGTCTGCGGCTCCGTCACCGTTCAGTTCGACAGGGTGTACGGTATAGGCATTCTTGCTCCAATACAGGGGGCCGTTCACCTCCATGGTGACACTTGTCCCATTCCTGACCGACTTGTATAGATAGACGTAATAGTACTTGGTAGAGGATTTCTGCACCGTTACCACGTCGTCAAGCCCATCACCGTTGAAGTCGGCGCTCACCATCTGTATGATGGAATTGGTGTTGTTTACGGTGCCCGAATATGTCTGCATGAGGCTGTCCTTAGCACCTAAGAAGATACGGTATTGCCAGCTTGATGCGGCTTGGGTGACTTTTGACAAAGTTGTTTCTTCAGCTAATCCGAAGGTGTCTTTTGACATGAGTACGGAATCTTTTGTCAATATGTCGGCGTTTATCTCATTTCTCTCCTCCGAGCCAGCCATTGCCGTCTTGCTTGCGCTGCTGTATGGCATAGTTATCACGTCTGAATGTCCGTCACCGTTGAAGTCACCGACAGTCAGTATAACGTTATTGAACTGTGTCAGGTATTCCAGCTCATGTGGCTTTTCTGATAGCGCAAAACTGCTCAGGTTGCTCCAAGTGAACTCAGTAGGATTCTTTTTTGTCCCGTCAGATGCAGTCTCGGTGATCCTGATGAGCTGTCTCTTATAGTTGACGGTCTGGTATTGCATGGTGTAGTTCCTCACCGGCGACTCCCCGTAATAGATGCCGATGGAACTGATGTATTTACTTCGTTTAATGGCCTTTCCGTAGATATAGGTTGTCGGGGCTTGAAAGTTGTTGTCATAGTTGATCCTTACAGATGCATAGGGCGTAAGAGACGCAGCCTCATTTCCGGTGTAGTTAATACAAACTGGAAAAACATTATTGTTTGCGGTCTCACTGGAATAGGATACTGTGAAATAGTTGCCTTTGGTATCCTTTACCTTTGTGACGTACCAGAATACGGAATTATTCAATGAAACCTGCCCGAGGAGATAGTTGTCCGATTTAAACTCATAGATGATTCCGTCTTTTGTATAGACGGTGAATGATGTGGGGTTATATCTGTCTCCCTCCGCAATTATCTTGCTATAGGTGTTTATTTTCGTGCGGTACTCGTATCTGCTGTTACCGAGAAATCTCTCTAAAACCAATCGGTTGCCATCGAGAGCGAACCTGTCGTTACTGGAGAAAGATACATATCCAGCCTTGCCGTCATCGTGCATGTTTTTGGGTACACGGCTGATGACGGGCAGTCCGGTAAGATCGAAACCATAGCCCAGCAGACCGTCTTTCGTTGAACTGTTATAGGTGATGGACAGCTTGGGTGTCATGCCGCCTGTGCCGGGAACTGTCGGGATGGGAATCTCATAGGAAGTTTGTCCGTTGGGTGTCACGCTGAACTCATCGTCAATCTTTCCGACGATACCGTTGGAAGATCCTCCATAAATTTGGTTTGAATAGGGAATATCTTGACCGTAAGAGGATATACAGGTCAGGACAACCAGGAATGATATAATAAGTCTCATGGTGGTTATCGTTTCACAATCTTATATTGTTGGTTGTTGTCATCTTGTCGTATGTTTAGAAGGTATACTCCTGTAGGATAAGAGGAGAGATCCATCTGTGTCTCATAACTCTCAGATTCTTTCTTTGCAAGAAGTTGACCACGCTCATTGTACAAATAACATCCGAAGGAAATGCCGTTGTTACATTTTATTGTGAGAGGGCCTTTTGTCGGGTTGGGACCTATGTCAAAACAATCCAGAATGTCTGTTGACAAATCTAACTTAGTAGTCTTCTTAACGGCCTTGGCTGCATTTTGTACAGGTGTGACTCTTCGTTTAGTCACATTTCCACGATTGTCGTAGCTGTAGGTTACATTCTGTCCAAGGGCACTTCCGCAAATTATTATTGTGAATATGCATGTAGTCACAAGTTTTTTCATATATTCATTATTTTATATATTTAGATATCCGTAATACCCCTCTTCTCCAATAATCAGTTGTAACTGATAATCTCTTTGTAGTGAATTTGGCAAGATGATTGTGTTATTACCACTCCCCATAACAAGGATGCTGTAAACGATAGTGACTTCGCTTCCGGTAATCTTTCTATTGCCGTTTGACACTTAACAGCCTGATGTCGAATATCAGGGTGCTATAAGCAGGAATGCTCAATTCCTGTCGTGACGAACCGTTGTAGGCCAAGGTATATGGAACATACACCTGCCAATGATCACCGATATGCATGTACATCAAAGCGGTGGCAAGTCCGTCTATGTATGTGCCACTCTTACCTGACAGTGCCTCATCTTCACCGTCGGCAGATAACCAGACGGATGAAGCAGTGCTTGGGTTCATATTATTATCATTGTATGAATTGTAGAATATATACCCATTTGTGAAGGTCGTACTTGGAATCAGTTTCCCTTGGATAAACACCTCTACCTGATCGGTATATAACGGTGAAGTGTTCCCTTTCCCCTCCTCAAGCACTTTCACTATGATATAGTCTTTGAGGGTATGTTCCGTAGATTCATTGAACGACCATTTGAGGAAGAACTTCCAAGAGTCATCCCCTTGCCCCATCATTTCCTTGGCGTAGGTGTATTGGTTATTGAAGAACAGTTCATTGCGATTCTTCCAGTCCGCAAATTCATTCTCTTCCTCTTGCTCTTCTTTGCAAGCTGTCAGCATGCAACTTAGTAATACCCCCCAACTGATAAACAATAAAAGTCTTTTCATATTATTATCTTATTGAGTTAATGCCAATTTACAGACATATGCTTTATTGTTGGAAAGAGACGGATAATTCGTCTCTAAATATGCTGGCTCTCCTGTATTTGGGTCTATGTATGGTAGAGGTTCCATGTAGTGAATGACATTGCCATTAGCATCTTTATCAACAGTCATATCAGTCCAAACATAGATCTTACCTGTAACATTACAACTATATAGGCTTGGTGCTGGCTGTACTGTCCATCTTCCGACATTCAAATCAATGGATCCAAATTTTACGACCCCTCCCAACCAGTAAGTTAGGTCAGGGTTCTCCATCTCAAACAAGCCTGCGCTAATTCTGTCAAAGGTCATCCCGCTCAAGCTGGGAAGTCGGAAATATAGATCTCTGTCATTATCTCTTTTCCAACCATACCACATTTTCTTTTGTGCTCCGAAATGAAACTTAATATGATCCCCTTCAATACTTGCACTAAATGAAACTTTCTTTCCGTTATCTTGTTCAACAAAACTGTTAATATCCCAATTCATTTCATTATCAGTGGCTCTTGAACGCCGCATACCTGATTTATGGGAATCTGTATGGATGAAATTTATACTGTCAGACTTGTTTACTCTATCATAGAATTGGAGATCTATTATTTTATTTCCTATGACAATTTTATGATTAATGCCTGTAATATAAGGATACACGTTTTCATCATCAGAAGCTGGAACATATAAACTCAAATCTGTTGAATCATGCTTGTTTGATACTAATATGTTCATGTATTTTATTTTTAGGGCATTGTACGCATGAACAAAATTCTCCATTGTAGTACATGAAGCCCCAATCTCTTCAAGCTCCTCGTCAGCAATCTCTGCAATCTTACTAATATTAACAAGCCCATATCTTGAAGAATAATTCTTACGGTCTTCTTCATTCATTTGCAACAATGTTCTTTTGACAGTCTCAAAAGCTGCCTCGTCTCGAAATGCGAGAGTTCGTGTTGTGTCATTTTTGATTTCATACGTGTGGTCAACGATTGTTCCATCAATTATATTGACAGATCTTACCAACGGCGAAATCTGTTCGGTTGGAATAATAGTGTCATCATTACATGAACACACAGCAAGTACAGTAAATAATAGTAATACCTTTTTCATAAGTTTTGTTTTTATTTGCGTGAATATTTACAATTTCTTAGGATGTCCATCGTCTTAGGATGGACATCCATATAATACCATATATTTTAATATCTTATAGAACTATATCTCCTAAGAAATAAAAAGCTCCGATAGTTAGACGCAAGGTAAAGAGTCCTGTGAAGGATGAGGGCAAGGTTAGCGTGGTCTCTCCTGGCATGAGCCAAGTGGTATAAACGATATTATCCTCCTCATCGATAAGTTCTACGGGTATTAAATCATCAAAGATAAGATTGAAGGTTAATTCGTGGTTTGAGAGAATCCCCCTTAAGGGGCGAATAGGTGTTTTTGTTTCTCCTGGTAATGTATTACCATGATCAATCTTTGTTGCTGTAAGATATACCTCAAAATCATCAGCATAGATGTTCTGGGAAAGAAACCCAGAGAGCAATAAAATAAATAATTTCTTTTTCATATTTTTGTCTTGAATAAATTACGGCGCAAAGCTAATTATTCAAAAGCAAAAATTCACAAAAGAAGCAATCTGATATTTTACTATTAATTTTACTATTGTTTATTTATCTGGTAATCAGTTATTTGCATTAGTTGTTGCTGAAGGAAATTTAATCAATCAGTTTTAATCTTTGATCAAATTCTTGAGGTTTTCCTTCCATTCCATACATCCTTTTTAGCAGGGTGATACGTATTTTTGAAATGTAAGCTGGCGAACAGTTAAGAAAATGGCTGATCACTTTGGGTGCATAACCTAAACGGATAAGAATGCAGGTGTTGAACTCCATCACATTCAGGTTGTACTGATTATCTGATATAAATTTGTAACAGTTAGGAGAGTGCTCTACTACGTATTGTCGGAGAGCCTGCATATCATCTGAAGACAATTCCTGTCCACTTGCCTCCATCTTGTATATCTTCTTAAAGAGCGGTGAGTTTTCTTTTGCAGTTTGCAGTTCATCTTTTTTTTGTTTGTGATTTTGTTGGTACTTGTTGATTTGCTCCTGCAACTCTACAATATTACGTTCTTTCTCCTTGATGACATCTTGATAATCCTCTTCATGTTGACGAAGGATAAGAATATCCATTTGTGTCTTTTCCAATTCGTCAATTGTACTTTTATAAATACGATTCTCATTCTTTCTTTTTTGTTTATACCTCTGAACGAAGTATAATACGAAAAGAAGCAGTAGTATGAAAACGAAGATAATTCCTTTAATGAGTGTCGACTTCTGTTTGGACTCTTTTTCTGTTTGATGTGCCAGTTTCTGCAGACGTGTATAGTTATACATGTTCTTCATCCGTTCTATGTCCTTTGTTACCAGCTGGTCATACGCGGAGTCGTTCATGGCATAGCTATAGAGGGCGTATTTGGCGGCAGAGTCGGGTTGGTGGATTTGTTGGTACAGAAGTGCTAAGCCTCGTGAGCCTGCGTTTTGATTGTTGAAGTCTTTGCCCTCGTGGAGTTCCTTCCGGAAATAATATTCGGCGGAGTCGTATCTCTCGATAGATGTGTAATATTCCCCCAGAATTGAATAATAAATAATTCTATTACTTTCTATATTATTGTCATTATCAAAATAACCTGACTTTGTCCTATAGATGTCAAGACTTTGTCTCGCTTTTTCAAATTTTCCTCTCTTAATGTAATGGAGTGCTAACAAAGCCATCATCTGTGATGATTGCCTTTCTAATCCACGTTCCATAAACAGACGGGAGGCCTTCTCGCAAATAGAGATGACAGAATCTGACCGTCCGAGCAAATCATAAGATTTAGCTTTCTGCACATAATTGTTAATGGCTCCTAACGTATCCTTAGCTAAAAGTGCATACCTGACGGATTGGTTAATACAATCAATTTGATTGTCCAATAAGTTTTGATCATAATAAATCTTGCTCATTTGTGCGGATATTCGAGTCAGTTGATAGTAGTCATGCTCGTTTCCTGTGGTATCAGCCAGCGCTGAAATATATGCATCCAACGCCATGGGCATCTCCCCCATGTCGTAATACGCCCTTCCCAACAGATAGTGGGCAAGCATGCGATCGCTGGGCGAGCCGTGGCGCTCGTAATAATCAACAAGAATTCGCTGGACACTGTCAGAGCGGAAGATGGTGTCACATTTGTTCTGAGCATTGGTAAGTATCAGCAGGCGCCGCATGCGCTGGTTGCGTGATAGGGTATTCTCATCGATATTGTCAAGAATAGCTATGGCAGAGTCAGGATAGTCGTCAATGACGGCTCCAGCCCTGTCAAGCATACGCTGCCCATCCTGGCTACCGCAGCCACAAAACAGCAGAATAATGAAGATTGATTTGTAAAGTTTTCTCATCAGGTTATAAATCAGCGATCTCGTTTCACTTCTTCCTCACTTTCCTCCGTGCCCATCCTTCTTCTGAGAAGTCGGGCTCTTCACCCTTGAAAGGCTTCTTCTTGGGTACATCCATGAAAAACTGGCGCCAGTCATTCTTATGATTCTGCTTACGCTCTTTGCGCTGAGGTTCCTTGGCACTGTGGCGGGAAGGTTTCTCACTCCGACCTTTTTTCTCCCTTCCAGCTCGTTCCTCAGGTGTCTCGTCAGCATCGTTGCAGCGCACTTCTCTGCCTTTATAAACAGTACCGGTGAGTCCGCGCATGACTCGTTCAGCATCTTCTTTACGTACTTCTATGAACGAGATCGTGTCCTTCAGATCGATCTGTCCCACTTCGGCATGTCCTTTCACATGGTGGTTGATATACTGCATGATCTCACCCGGATAGAAACCATCTTTCTTTCCAAGGTTGATAAACAGGCGACGGAAGCCTTTTTCGGCTTTCTTCGGCCCTTTAGCACGCTCACCTTTCTCCCGTTTCTTCTCACTGACAGGCTTCTCAATCTCGGGAGCATCGGCATAATAAGCAAGGAACTTACCGAACTCCAGACTGACAATCTTCTTGATGATATCCTCCTTGTCGATATACTCGAAGAAACGGTTGATGTCAACCATGAAGGGAGCAATCTGCTCTTCATCCACATCGGTCTTGACAATCAGGTCCATCACCTTATACAACTGTTTCTTACAGATTTCACGAGCTGACGGGATATCACCCTCCACAAACTGTTTGCCGATGGTCTTTTCTATAGCCCGTATCTTACCTTTCTCCTTTGTATGTACGATAGAGATAGAGGTTCCTTTCTTGCCGGCACGCCCGGTTCGTCCGCTACGATGGGTATAACTCTCAATATCGTTGGGCAGTCCGTAGTTGATAACATGTGTCAGGTCATCCACATCCAGTCCGCGGGCAGCCACATCGGTAGCCACCAACAGTTGGGTGAGGTGCTGACGGAACTTCTGCATGGTGAGGTCGCGCATGGGCTGACTCAGGTCGCCGTGCAGTGACTCGGCATTATAACCGTCGCGAATCAGTTTGTCGGCAATCTCCTGTGTCTCCAACTTCGTGCGACAGAAGATGATGGCGTAGATCTTCGGATAGTAGTCAACGATGCGTTTCAAAGCGAGGTATTTGTCTTTGGCATGCACCATGTAATAGACGTGGTTCACATTCTCAGCCCCCTCGTTCCTACTGCCTACCACAATCTCCTTGTAGTTGCGCAGGTAGTTCTTGGCAATCTTCTCTATCTCCTTGCTCATCGTGGCGGAGAAGAGTTGGGTGTCGTGACTCTCAGGCACTCCCTCCAAGATCGTGTCGATATCCTCAGAGAATCCCATGTTCAGCATCTCGTCAGCTTCGTCAAGGATCACATTGAGCACCATATCGAGGTGTGCCTTGCCACGGTTCATCAGGTCGATCAGACGTCCGGGTGTGGCCACGATGATCTGTGCGCCTTTGGAAAGCGCTTTTATCTGTGTCTCTATCGAGGTACCGCCATAGACAGGCAGGATATGGATGCCATTCATGTATTTGGAGAAACCTCTCAGATCGTCAGTGATCTGTAGACATAGTTCTCGTGTCGGACAAAGGATGACCGCTTGTGTATCACGCGCATCGGGTTCGATATTCATCAACAGGGGGATGCCGTAGGCTGCGGTCTTGCCCGTTCCTGTCTGGGCCAGCGCCACGATATCACCACCCTCTTGCAGTAAATAGGGTATTACTTCCTCTTGAATGGGCATTGGCTGTACAAATCCCATTTCACTGATGGCTTTGCGTATCTCATCGCAAATGCCTAATTCTTCGAATGTTTTCAAAATCTATATGGATAAATGTATATATGCGGAATTCCGGGTGCAAAGGTACAACTTTTTTTTCTAATTGTACTTTTATTCATAATAATTCACTACTTTTGCAGGAAAGATGGTATATCATTCAGTTCCCCAATGATATTTAAAAAAACCGAGATGAAGAAACTGACATATCTGATGATAGGGTTACTTGTCATGATGACAACGACGGTCAGGGCGCAGAACAGCACGAAGATGGAGGCTGAAAATGCTACTTATGTGCAGTGCAAACTGATACAGGATAGTCGTTATTCGGGAGGAAAGGCGCTGGAACTGACGGAGACCTCGGCGAAGATTACTTTCCATTACAAGGCTGAGAAGAAAGGTAAGTACACCGTCTATGTGGGGTACGACGGGCTGTATGGTGACAAGGTAGTTGTGCTGACCGTTAACGGCAGTAGCGGTACTTTTGTGACGAAAGGAAAGGGAGAGTCGGCTGTGGGCACCTATTTCATGAACCAGGGTGACAATACCGTAGTGGTCACTCCCAGTTGGACCTGGTTCCGCATCGACTATATCCGCATAGAACAAAGCAACAGTTCGTTGACGTTCAATATCTCCCCAAAGCCCATTGATACTGAGGCTGCTGAATGCGCGCAGAAACTTTATACTTTCCTCTATAATAACTTTGGCAAGAAAACCATCTCCGGCATGATGACAGGTGATATGAAGTCAGCAAACGGCAATATCACCCAGCACGATGATATAAAGGCTGTTTATCAGGTGTCAGGCAAATATCCTGCACTGGTGGGCTTCGATTTCTTGTTTTCTACTGGAAGTGGGAAAGATGAGTCATGGGCGCAGGACTATACGAACGATGTCATGAGTCTGGCCAAGGATGTATGGCAACGTGGAGGAATCCCTAACTTCACCTGGCATTGGCGTGATCCCAGTCGTAACACATGGGAGTTCTACACCGATAAATGTGAGGTGAGGATCACCGATGCCTTTAATGCCAACGGTTCATGGAACACCTCTTCGCAGCTCTATAAGAATATCATCAGCGATATCGATGAGGTGGCCGGCTATTTCCTCGAACTGCAGGAGGCTGGTATTGCCTGTATCTTCCGTCCGTTGCATGAAGCCAGTGGCGGATGGTTCTGGTGGGGGCGCACGGGATCAGCACCTTTCATCAAACTCTATCGTCTGATCTTTGACGAGATGGTCAAGGTGAAAGGGGTACATAATGTCATCTGGGTATGGAATGCCGGTGATGATGATGCCGATTGGGATCCGGGCCTTGATTACTATGACGTGATATCTGCGGATATCTACAATGCCAACTATGACTATTCAAGCAACTATGTGATGTTCGATAAATTGAAGACACATACCGAAGGTAAAAAACTGATTGCCCTCGCGGAGAACGGGCCTATACCCGATATCGACAAGGAGTTTGATGAGGAGGCGGTATGGTCGTGGTGGATGCCGTGGTATCACACCTGGGATGGAAACTTCGTCAGTCAGACGAGCAGTGCGGAGTGGACTAAATGTATGAACGATTCTCGTGTCATCACGTTAGAGGATCTGTCAGCAGGGTGGGGTGCCAGTTCTGCCATCCGCACCCCGCTGTCAGAATCCCATGACAGTCATATTCTCTATGACCTTCAGGGCCATCGCCTGAAGCATACCCCTTCAAAGGGTCTGTTTATCCGTGATGGGAAGGTGTTCAGGGGCGAATAGTTTTATAATGTTTAAATAGTTCAGAAAGATGAGAGTAGCAGTATATTGTTCGGCAAACAGTCATATTGATGAGGAGTATATTCGACAGACAGCAGTGTTAGGTCGCTGGCTGGCAACAAACGGTCATACTCTGGTATTTGGGGGTACCGACTTAGGATTGATGGAGACCATCGCGAAGGCCTTAAAAGAGGAAGGAGGGAGTTGTGTCGGTGTGGTTCCTTCGAAAGTGGAGGAGCGTGGACATGTCAGCAAATGGTTGGATGAGCGGATCGATTGTGATAACCTCAGTGACCGAAAGGATCTGATGCTACAACACTCGGATGTGGCCATCGCCCTGCCCGGTGGCATCGGAACACTCGATGAGGTTTTCTCGATGGCGGCTTCCGCAACGATCGGTTATCACCACAAACGGGTGATCCTCTATAATATGAACGGCTTTTGGAATTCGCTGGTGGCTTTGTTGGAACATCTGCAGGAACAAGGATTCATGCGAGGTACCTATCAACAATTCATCCAAGTTGCAAGCAACCTGGATGAACTGTCTTCTCTTCTTTAAGACTATTAGTAATACACGCCCACGGAAACACCTACCTGGTATTTTTCCAGTTTGTTGTTTGTCTTGAGGTAATCGCCATAGACGCGTGCGAACCAGTTGTTCGTCTGTCCCTTGATGGTGATAGGATGCTGGTACTCAGCCTGCAGATGACCCATGAAACGGATCTTTGCCCGATAGTAGTCCATGTCAGGAAGCAGCACGTTGGTGGCATAGGCCGTCGTCTCATCGGCTAAGGTGAGGGTGGTCTTGCTGGCCTTGTGGCAGCCGCCTCTGGCAATCAGTCCTTCTAACCACAGGTGAGAACCGAAGAGTTTTCCACCTTCCAGATAGAAGCGATGTGTCTGATATCTCAGTTCTGAGGTGTTCAGCAGATGCTTGTTTGTCACCGTCTGGCGGTCGTATCCGTAGCCTACATACGAGCGGATGCAGTCATCCTTCTTCTGTGAACGGCGCACATGTACGCTGAAGCTCTTTATCTTCATCTGATAACGTTTCTTATAGGTGAACGTGGTGTTCCACACCTGTGAGGTGTATCCGGTCACCTCGTCGATGGTGGTGATACGTTCCTGACGGTATTCATCGGCATATCCACGGGTGCAGTCGTAGGAGATGTCTGCGGTGTAGATGCTCTTCTCGGTGTCTTCCGACTGATGGGCGGCCATTCCCCATTTGCTATAGACGAAGACGCCCGGCTGATACTTGTTGGTGCCATAGACATTCTCCTTGCCGCGATCAAACGAGTAGGTGAGGATTGTCTTATCTTTGCCATCGGTTCCCTTATAAGCGCTGAGGCTCACTTCACCACCAAACTCATGGTTTACGTACTCACGCATATAACCGTTGTAGCCGCCGATGGTTCCGGAGGCATTCTCCAATCCGGTCATCACGTAGTACATCAGGTTGGGATCGGTCTGAACGGTAGTCATTCCGGGAATCTTCTCCTTCCTGCGGTCGTAATGGGCAGCCAGTCCCAAACCACTTTTCATACCTTTAGGATCTGGAGAGAAGGAATAGACGATAGAGGGGGTGATACGGTAATCTGCGAGATTAACTCTTGAGCGTGGGTCACGCAGACGGGATAAGTCACCCACTTGATAGTCGAGGGCAACACCGTAGTTGAAGTGTCCCAACTGTACGGATGACAGTTTTGCCTGCAGTGTGATATTCTGATGGTCGTATTTGCCGAAGACACTGCTACCTGAGATATAAGGATTGCTGTTATAGGTACGCAGCACATCACTCCAGGCTCTGTTTTGTGTCCTTCCCATGTTAAAGTCAAAACTTCCGTAGCCATAGAGATATTTACCTATCTGCTGATAGCGTTCGGTGAAGAATCGCAATTGATTCACCATATCTCCCTCCTGCACACGATGATAGTCACCGTCTTGATGGGAATAGTCGAAATAGGCTACACCCCTGTTGGCGGTACTGTCAAACTTCTCGATGTCGAGTGACATACCGGCGGCATTCTGTGTCATTCGCCACGGTTGTGTCTCATCCATCAGCTTATAACGTTCACGTGTTACGATGTTCTTTTCTTGCGCCATGACGTTGAAGAAAGAACTGACTAATAGTATTGAAAGAAATAATTTTTTCATTGGATGATGGTTCTTGATGTTCAACGTATTTATTTAAATTCTCTGGGCGCAATGTCCGATGAAATGGCGAAATCTGTCAGACTGTTGTTTGTATCTGAGAGGATATGTCTGCCGTCTTCGGTGGTGGAGAGTATCTTGCGGTACATCACCTCGCCGTTGTAACCGCTGGCGGCATTGATATAAGCATAGCCGGCATCGATATAGTCGTACAGACGTTTCAGATTAGCATCCACACCCGTTTGGGAGGCATTCTTTAAGACATCCACACCATCCACGATATATTTGGTGGGAAGCTTCATCCATTTGTTTCCACTGGTCTTACCATAATTATAAACCAACTCCCATGTGCTCACATCTTCATCAGTCTCGAAGATGACGATTCCACCAGGACCTCCCTGTGAAAGATTCATGTTGGAAATGGTAGAGAAAGCAGTATAGATCAGTTCGAGAGCGGGAACATCGGGGTTGTTCGTTGTCTTACCCTGCTGGTCCTTGGCCTCGAAATCAGCATCTGACAGGTTGTACTCGAAAGCATTCATGGCTGTCTGAGTATGGTCGATGGCACTGTTCGTGATGATGATCGACTGGCCCGGAGCCACCATATACGGTTTGTCGGTAGGAATGCGGAATATCTGTTTCATGAAAATGGTGTCGGGCACTAATCCCAAAGTGTATGCCGGTGAGCTATTGGTCTCTATCAATCCGAGGTATAATCCTGCAATATCCACGGTTTCATCGGAGTTATTATACAGTTCGATATATCTTCCGGCCAGGTAGTTCTTATTCTTGCTGTCCTTGCTTCCTGCGGAGTAGATCTTACTGATGAGGATTGACTGGTCGACAGAGATATTCATGTCGATGGCAAGTGGGGTGGTAACATCTTCTTTCAGTAGTTGTGAACTCACACTTCCGGCAACGGTATATTTGTGATTTTGCACCATTTCACCGGTGATTTGTGAATATTCGTCGGGTGTCATCTTCCATGCCACTGACACGTCGTACACATCGGGCACGATATTCTCGAAGGTTGCGATGCCGTTGGCATCAGTAGTAGCCTGCAATGTCTGTGAACTGGAAGTGATGGTTACTGTCTTGTTGGCCACGTCGGCAGCAGTAAAGCCCTGGGGCATCTGCACCTGGTATTTCACGCTGATGGCTTCTGTGGCTCCATCGAAGTCGACACATGATGCGAGCAGCAATACGGTGAGGCACGCTGTCAGTGTCCATCCGATTTTTCTTATGCTATGATTGTTGTTTGATCTCATAATGCTAATTCTTTATGGGTGTATGACCAATTATAAGTTGAAGAACAATTCTACGCCGAAGGAGAAGGTTCCGGTATTTCGCTGTGACAGGGTCTTACTGGTGCTGCTCGACAGGAACGGCTCATAGAACATCACATTATTGGCATAGAATGACATACCGGCCGACTTACTGAATTCCTTGGTGAGTCGTGCGGAGATATTCCAGGTGACAGGGTTCTTGGTAGGAACATTATCACGCGGGTTGATCTCTTGGGCGGCAATGGAGACACTCTGTATGCCTTCAGGTGCTGCTTCATAATACTTGCCGTCAACGCCGATATAACCATTCAACATATTACTTGTCAGAGTGTTGTAGTTCAGGTCAGTGGTGATCCATCCGATAGGACTCTTTGGGGCGATATAACTGAGGTTGGAGTTGTGCCAGATCACCTGTCCGGTGAGGGATGCTACCATTCTCAGTGCCGGGATATTGGTAACCGCACGCAGGGTATTGACGAATCTACGGTAACGGCTATAGTCCAGCTCCGAAGGATATACCACCTTAAATGGCGCTGTGCCATACTGACTGTATGAGGTGGGGTTGTTAACCGGGTTGTTAGAGTTGAGATTCTTCGAATAGTTCTTGCTCTCTTGCCAAGCACCGGAGAGATACAGGGAGGTGTTGATGGGCTTGATCTTTCCGAGGTCGAAGTCAAACTCCAATCCTTTGTTGACGCTTACATCGGTATTGCCCACCATGCCTTTTGTCGTCCACATGGTGGTGGAATATGCCGGGTTGTTATAGTCGATGGTCGTAGCCTGCCCCGGGGTGATGATCAGTCCCTGTGCTTCTGTGAAGCGGTTCACTTGATAGGTGACATAATCGGTCAGTGCTCCGAAGCCATTGGGTGTCTTGTCGCGGTATGCAATCACGGTCAGTTTCCTGTTTCCCGGCAGTTTGATGTCAGCGCCCACCTCAATCTTGGTGTTTGTAGCATTCTTAAGATTCTTGGAATATTCCACATTATACACATAGGTATAGTAGTTAAGCAACTGTGCCGCAGCATCGTTCTGTGGCATATAGTTCGCGGCAACCACATCAGAATAATGCTTGTCGGGATACAGATAGGTAAGTCCCGGAGTCTTGGAGTTCATACCGATACCCCCGCGCAGACTCAGCCAGTCGGTTACCTCGAGGGTAACGTTCAGACGGGGTGAGAAAGCAAAGGTACGAATGTCATCAAACGGCTGCATGGCTGTGAAGCGCGCTCCCAACTGAACGCGTAAGTTCCTCTTCTTGAAATAGTTCCAGGTGAAGTTATCCTCTGCAAAGGCTGCTATCTGATGCAGTCCCGGTACATCTGAGAAAGCGCGTGGGCGACCGCCGCTGTTAGGGCGTAACGGATGACGCTCATCCTCATTGTAATATCCCTTACCGCTGTTGTTATCGTATTTATAATCAACTCCTACCTTATAACGCTGGGTGGTCTTTCCATACTTGAAGTAGAAGGAATTGTTGATCTTGGCATAGATGTTCATCATCCTACTCTCAGAGATTCCTGTGGCTCGGTAAGAACTGCTCTCCCAAGGAATATTGTAGTATCCCGTCTCCATGGCGGTGACGATAGGGACCAGTCCGCTGCTCGTGCCTACAAACGAGCGGTTCCTA
>JAEEZP010000059.1 GCA_016291915.1 Prevotella sp.
GATCACCAACCTCGTGGAGATGTCCGTGCAGATGCTCTACGAATGGTTCCAGCAACTACAGTTGGATGACCACGATGCGCGTATTGCCAAACGTATCCTTGCTGAGATAAACAACCGTCTGCAATTCCTTGTAAATGTGGGACTTGGTTATCTTACACTCAACCGTCAGTCGAACACGCTTTCGGGTGGCGAGAGTCAACGAATCAACCTCACCACCTCATTAGGGTCGAGCCTGATAGGTTCGTTATATATTCTCGATGAACCTAGCATCGGACTCCACAGTCGTGATACCGGCCGACTCATCAAGGTGCTGCGACAATTGCAAGAGATCGGTAATACGGTCATCGTAGTAGAACACGACGAGGAGATCATGCGTGCTGCCGATTACCTCATAGACATCGGTCCGGATGCAGGTCGTCTCGGTGGTGAGATCGTCTTCAGCGGTGAGGTGTCCAGGCTGCAGCCCCCTATCGACACCAGCAGGAGTTACACGCTCAAATACCTGTTACATCAGGAACAGATCGACATACCGAAGAGTCGCCGTCCGTGGAATCGGTCGATTCTGCTCAAGGGTTGCCGTATGAACAATCTCAAGGGCATCGACGTGGCATTCCCTCTGAATGTCTTTACCGTCATCACCGGTGTGTCGGGCAGCGGAAAGTCATCCCTCGTCAAAGGCATCCTCTACCCTGCCCTCAAACGTCATCTCAACGAGGTGGCCGAACAACCCGGCGACTATATAGGACTATCAGGCGACTGGGAGGCTATCAAGCATGTGGAGATGGTTGACCAGAACCCCATCGGCAAGAGTACACGCTCAAATCCAGCCACTTACGTGAAGGCCTATGATGCTATCCGTCAGCTCTTTGCTGATCAGCCGTTGTCAAAACAGATGGGCTTCACCTCCCAGTATTTCTCTTTCAATGCCGACGGCGGACGATGTGAGGAGTGCAACGGAGCAGGAGTCATTACCGTTGAGATGCAGTTTATGGCCGATCTCGAACTGGAATGTGAGTCCTGCCACGGCAAACGATTCAAACGTGATATTCTCGATGTCAACTTCCATGGGAAGAATATCTATGATGTTCTCGAGATGACCGTCTCTGAAGCCATCATCTTCTTCAAGGAATATCATGAGGACCTGATAGTCAGTCGTTTGCAACCCCTTGAGGATGTCGGACTGGGCTATATTAAGTTAGGGCAGAGTTCCTCTACCCTCTCCGGTGGTGAGAACCAGCGTGTGAAGCTCGCTTACTTTATCGGACAGGAATACACAGACCCTACCCTCTTCATCTTTGATGAGCCGACCACCGGTCTCCATTTCCACGATATCCGACGGTTGATGCGCGCTTTCGACGCACTGATCTCACGCGGGCATTCCATCATTGTGATTGAGCATAATATGGACGTCATCAAATGTGCTGACCACATCATCGATTTGGGACCTGAAGGTGGTAATAAAGGCGGTTTCATCGTGTGTCAGGGCACGCCCGAGGAGATCGTCAAATGCAAGGAGAGTATCACCGGCAAGTATCTTGAGGGGTATTTGTTTAGGGTTTAGGGTTTAGAGTTTAGAGACAATAAACAATTAACAATTAACAATTAACAATAAACAATAACTTGTTTACTGATTTTCCCTTATATTCGGCAGGAAATAAGCAGCGATACCCAACAGGGGCAGGAAGGCCGTCAACTGAAATACCTGCTGAATACTTGTCAGGTCGGCAATCCAACCGAAGAGTGCCGATCCGATACCACCTAATCCGAAGGACAGACCGAAGAAAGCCCCTGAGATCATCCCCACATTACCAGGCAGCAGTTCTGTTCCATAGACCAGGATGGCAGACATCGCCGACGACATCACCAATCCAACGATGATCGCCAGTATGATCGTCCATGTCTGGTTACAGTAAGGGAGGAGCAGCGCAAAAGGCGACGAACCGAGGATACTGAACCAGATGACATATTTGCGCCCATAACGGTCGCCTACCTCCCCACCGATCAGCAGTCCGATGGCGGTAGACACCAGGAAAGCAAACAACACATACTGCGAGGATGCCACCGACATGCCGAACTTGTCTATCATATAGAATGTCAGGTAACTCTGTATGTTGGCCGTGTAGAAATCCTTCGAGAACATCAGCACGAGGAGCACTATCAATGCCACGACAATCTGTCGCTTGGTAAGATGACTGACATTCTCGACGTCAAATTTCGACTTACTACGTCCATAAACCTCCAATTGTCTCTTATACCAACGACCGATCTTCGCCAATACCCATATGGCCGCCACCGCCAACAACGCAAACCAACGAATGCTGCCCTGGCCATGAGGCACCACCACCAAAGCAACGGCGACCGGTCCGATGGCACGACCGATATTCCCACCTATCTGGAAGATGCTCTGTGCCATGCCTTTAGCACCGCCGGATGCCATCCGTGCAATCTTCGATGACTCAGGATGAAGCACCGAAGAGCCTACACCCACCAATGCCACCGACAACAATACTAGTGAGAAACTGTTTGCCAGAGACAACAGCATAAGACCCGTGAGCGTGAAACACATACCGATGACAAGTGCATAAGGACGTGGATACTTGTCAGAGAAATAGCCCACCAGTGGTTGTAGCAACGACGATGTGATCTGGTTGGTCAGTGTGATAGCGCCTATCTGCATAAAACTCAGTCCCAACGATTCCTTGATCATCGGGTAGATGGAGGGTATCACCGACTGGAACATATCGTTCAGCAGATGGCCCATGCTCACCATGAGCAGTATCGACATCGTGGCTTTATGTTTCAGGTCTCTCATCTCATCATTCTTCTGATAACACTCATGCAAAAATACACATTTTTATGGAATCCCACAATTCCCATCCCTAATTTCATCATGTTTCATCATAATAAAAAGCTTTATTGTAATGGTTCAAACAAGCGTTTTCAGGTGTGAATAGTGAATGGTGAAATGACCTCCAATGACCTCAAAGACGCTGATACAACCGACTAATTGAACGAAATGACTAACCTTCAAAACGCAAAATTCTAAGATAGTGGCCCCCCAGAGGGTCCGGGAAAGAGGACTGTACTACCCTAGAAAAAGTTGAATGGATTTTACCTTAACCCTGCCATAGGTTGAATGCCTGTTGGGTAACTTAATTCCTCAATGCTTTTATAACAAAAAAAGGTAATGATATTGCAGTTGGCACATGACGCTGAAAGCGTCAACGCTCAGTAGCCGCAGGTCACGACCTGCGGAGAATGTAGCGACAACGAATATGCACGCTGAAGGCGTGCCCCATAAATAATGATGGGCAACCCCTCCAGGGTTGGATGATGGTTACAACACCTTGTCCGTAGGTCTTACGACCCACGGCTATTGAGCGGTAACCGCGTTGCGGTTATTAACTACATACATGTGCCATCTGCTATGTTATTGCCAAAAAAAAGCAGCTGTCAGGCAGCTACTTTTGATGTTGGAGCGGTAAACGGGACTCGAACCCGCGACCCTCGGCTTGGGAAGCCAATGCTCTACCAACTGAGCTATTACCGCATAACATACTTATCACCAATCCTTTCCTAATGATTTCCGTACGAATAAATGTGGGGATTTCAGGAGCCGATACCGGGACTCGAACCCGGGACCTACGCATTACGAATGCGTTGCTCTACCAACTGAGCCATATCGGCGTTCCTTAATTGCCGTGCAAAATTAATACATTCCGACGAAAAAGAGAAGGGTTACTTAAAATTTAACATCTTTCAACAATTACCGCACGGTAATATGGAAACATCCTTGCTTCACTTCGTATTTGATGTAACAACGGCCATTCTTACGGAAATCATTGAGCACCTCACAGAGCACCCACTTCAGGGAGTCGTTGCGCACAGCACGCCGCGGTTCATCCGCTGTCTGCACGGTGAGATACCTGTTGTAAGAGATATCGAAGGTCGTGCCGTAGAGATGACAAGAGTTCTCTGTGGCATTACCGTTGTAATGACGCAGTTTGTTGACATCCTCCTTCGTGCGGAGCACACTGGTGATGATAAACTGATGAAGAGGAATGCCCTTGATCTGCAGACTGTCATAGTAAGCCCGTCCGATATCGTTGAGGAGAACGGCTGCACGGGGCACGAGATACGGGATGCTGCGGTACATCTTGTCGATATGGTAATAAGGTGACGACTGCACATACACCAGTTCGTTCTTACGCTGTTCGGCATCTGAGCGGTTGATGACAGGCTCCACGCCCCAGCGGTTGGCTGCCACGATCTGCACCTGTTGACTGTCGGGGAAAGCATCGGCATAACGTGCCACGCTCCAGATACGATGTTTCGCCACTGTTCCGTCGCTATTGAAGAAACGTGACGGACGGTTCTTGTCAAACCCCGTCTTCTTCGTGGGAGCCACCTGCTCTTCCAAGGAATCTTGTTTTGTATCCTCAGATACTTGCTCCTGCTTTTGAGAGGTTTGCTCCTGCTTCTCAGGAACTATCTGTTTTTCCTTTTTCGACTTACTCTTTTCTGTCTTTGGCTGCTCCTGCTGTTGAGCGAGGATCTCCACCTGTGTGTCTTCCTGCATGCTTTCTCCCCTACTCTTGGTGACCGACGGGAAGATCAGTCGTATCAAGAATAGAAGAAATACAATGGCTGCAAAGCCAGCCAGATATCTGTTTTTGGATATTTTCATCGAAAAATTTTTCTCTAATTACGGCACAAAGGTATTAAAAAATATGGGAATGTCGAAAGGTTTTTGTATTTTTGCAGAAAATTTTCTATTTGTGTTAGAGAGACATATTATTTTAGAGGATATCGATCCGGTGGTGTTCTATGGTGTCGGCAATGCCCATCTGCAGATGATCAAGGCCCTGTATCCGAAGTTACGTATTGTGGCACGCGATAATGTCCTGCGTGTCATCGGTGATGAGCAGATGTTGGAATCCTTTGAGAAACAGGTGGAACAGATGCGTCTTCATGTGTTGAAATACAATAACATCACCGAGCAGGACATCCTGGACATCATCAAGGGTAACCCCACGGAGAACGATGCCGTAAAGGATGTGGTGGTGTACAACATCTCAGGCAAGCCCATCAAGAGCAGAGGTGCTAACCAGCAGCGGCTCATCGATATGTTTGAAGAGAACGACATGATCTTCGCTGTGGGACCTGCCGGTACCGGTAAGACCTACCTGAGCATCGCCTTAGCAGTGAAATATCTGAAAGAGAAACGTGCCAGGAAGATCATCCTGAGTCGCCCGGCCGTGGAAGCCGGCGAGAAGTTGGGATTTCTGCCCGGTGACATGAAAGACAAGATAGACCCTTACCTGCAGCCCCTCTACGATGCCCTGGAGGATATGATGCCTACGGTAAAGTTGCAGGACCTGATGGAGAAACACATCATTCAGATAGCGCCTTTGGCATTCATGCGTGGCCGTACGCTGAGTGATGCGGTGGTGATCCTCGACGAGGCACAGAACACCACAGCGGCCCAGATCAAGATGTTTCTCACCCGCATGGGTTGGAACACGAAGATGATCATCACCGGTGACATGACACAGGTGGACCTGCCACGGGATGTGAAGAGCGGACTCCGTGTGGCGATGCATATCCTGAAGGATATCGAGGGTATCGCCTTCGTGGAGTTCAACAAGAAAGACATCGTCAGGAACAAGCTCGTGTCACGTATCGTGGATGCCTATGAGGAATACGACCGGCTACATCCGGAGATTACGAAGAAATATGGGGTGAGTTGACAAGCTGACAAGTAGACGAGTAAACAAGTTATTTGATAGAGAGTTATTAAAACATTGACATATAAAATGAAAGCATTAACGAAAACAGATTTTAAGTTTGAGGGACAGAAGAGTGTGTATCATGGTAAGGTGCGCGATGTATATGACATCAACGACGACCTGCTCGTGATGGTGGCCACCGACCGTATCTCTGCCTTCGACGTGGTGTTGCCCAAGGGTATCCCTTACAAAGGACAGGTGTTGAATCAGATAGCAGCGAAGTTTCTGGATACCACGACGGATATCTGTCCGAACTGGAAACTGGCTACCCCTGACCCCATGGTGACGATCGGACTGAAATGTGAGGGTTTCCGTGTGGAGATGATCATCCGTTCTATTCTCACCGGCAGTGCGTGGAGAGAGTATAAGAAAGGATGCCGCGAGTTGTGTGGCGTAAAACTGCCTGACGGCATGCGTGAGAACGAGCGCTTCCCGGAGCCTATCATCACCCCCACCACCAAAGCCGATGAAGGTCATGACATGAATATCTCGAAAGAGGAGATCATCGCACAGGGTATCGTCAGCAAGGAAGACTATGAGGTGATGGAAGAATACACCCGTAAGATCTTTGCCCGCGGTCAGGAGATCGCTGCCAAGCAAGGACTGATCCTCGTGGATACGAAATACGAGTTCGGCAAGCGCGACGGAAAGGTCTATCTGATCGATGAGATCCATACGCCCGACAGCAGCCGTTATTTCTACGCCGATGGCTACGAGGAGAAATTCGAGAAAGGAGAGCCCCAGCGACAGTTGAGTAAGGAGTTTGTGCGCCAGTGGTTGATTGAGCACAACTTCATGAACGAGCCCGGACAGGTGATGCCGGAGATTACCGACGAGTATGCCGAGAGTGTTTCCGAGCGTTATATCGAGTTGTACGAGCATATCGTGGGTGAGCGTTTCGACAGAGCCACGGAAGAAGGCGACATCGCCGAGAGAATAGAAAAGAACGTGAGCAGTTGGTTGAGCGCTTTTAAAAACAAATAATACAATGTATAAGCAAGAGCGGATAACCCCCTACGACCATACCACGGAGAAGGGTAAGCAGGTGGAGCAGATGTTCGACAACATCGCTGATGCCTACGACACCCTGAACCACAGGTTGTCGTGGAACATCGACAAGGGATGGAGGAAGAAAGCCATCAGACAGTTGGCACCCCACCACCCCCTGTCGGTACTCGACGTGGCCACCGGAACGGGGGATTTCGCCATCCTTGCCGCCAGGATGCTGCAGCCGCAAAAGGTAGTGGGTGCAGACATCTCAGAGGGTATGATGGAGATCGGCAGACAGAAAGTGGCGGCAGCCCAACTGCAGGACATCATCTCCTTCAGGAAGGAAGACTGCATGCAACTGTCGTTCGGCGACAATACCTATGATGCCATCATCGCCGCCTTCGGCATCCGTAACTTCCAGGATCTGGAGAAAGGACTGTCGGAGATGCTGCGGGTGATGAAGGAAGGCGGGCATCTGGTAATCCTCGAACTGAGTCAGCCGGTACGTTTCCCCATGAGACAGTTGTTCTGGCTTTATTCGCACACCCTGCTTCCACTCTACGGTAAGCTTCTCTCGAAAGACAACAAGGCATACCGTTATCTTACTGCCTCTATCGAAGCCTTCCCACAGGGAGAAGAGATGATGACCATCTTCAAGAAGGTTGGTTTCAAAGACCCGCAGTTCAAACGACTGACGTTTGGTATCTGCACGATGTATATAGCCACTAAATAACTTCATAATTTCTGGACATATGAAAAAATACGGCTTAATAGGTTATCCATTAGGACATTCATTTTCAAAGGGTTTCTTCAACGAGAAATTCCAGAATGAGAATATCGATGCTGAATACATCAACTTCGAACTCAGCAACATCGATGATCTGTTGGAGGTGCTCGCCTCCAATCCCGACCTGCAAGGGTTCAACGTGACGATCCCTTACAAGCAGAAAATCATGAGTTTTCTGGATTCCATCGCCCCCGAAGCCCGGAACATCGGAGCAGTGAACGTGGTGAAGGTGGAACACAGGAACAACACGTACCATCTGAAAGGGTATAACAGTGATGCCATCGCCTTTACGAAGAGCATCGAGCCTATGCTCGACAGTGATCATAAAGGAGCACTCATCCTGGGTACCGGAGGCGCCGCAAAAGCCATCAAGTACAGTCTGAAAGCATTGGGACTCACCACGTTGTTAGTAAGCCGCTATGAGCGCCCCGGCACGATACAGTATCAGCGTATCACCCCGGAGATTATCAAGAATTACAATGTGATCGTGAACTGCACACCCTGCGGGATGTACCCCCATTTCGATGAGTGTCCCCAACTGCCCTACGAGGCGATGGACCGCAGGACGATCCTCTATGACCTAATCTATAACCCTGACGAGACGATGTTCATGCGCAACGGCAAGAAATATGGAGCTACCGTGAAAAACGGACTGGAGATGCTGTTGTTGCAGGCATATGTGAGTTGGGATATCTGGAATAGTGAAGAGTGATCCCCGTAAGGATTACTCAAAATAGTTGATCCAAAATCATTGAGAATGAACCAGACCAAATTATACTTATTGGCATTTCTGATATTGTTGGGTGCCCTCTTCACACCGGGACTGATAGCCGGCGTGGCAGGGAGTGACTTATCGTATTGGGCAGTTTTCGGTATGTTGGTAGCTGTGGTGGCTGTCATCTTCGGCATCTGGGCATTCTATGGTGAGAGCAGGATTCTCCACGGAATCAAAGGAAATACTGAAGGCACCCCACGTTTCAAATTCTATAAACGATGGTTTGGCTGGCTCTTCTGGGCATTTATCGCCTGCTGTATCATCTCATGCGACTATAAATGGGCCATGGAAGAACCGGTTACCACGGTGACTCCCCCCACCTCCACTGAGGTGTGGAGCGCTGACAATATCCCTCTTCCCCATCTTACCGACGGCAGTCAGTATGTCTCTAATCCCGACGGGGTGATCAGTCAGGCAACCACCGACTCTCTGAATCTCATGCTCCGACAGTTGGATACCAACTTAGAGGTGGAATCGGCTATCATCATTGTCAACAGGATATACAATGCCGATGCTTTCCGTATGGCTCAGGATGTGGGTAATAAGGTGGGTGTCGGAACCAAGGAGAGAAACCGCGGATTGGTCGTTGTGGTGTCCTATCTGGATCATAAGTACTTCATAGCTCCGGGCACAGGACTGGAGGCCGACCTGACCGATGCGGAATGTAGTCAGTTGGCGCGTGCCTATCTCACCCCTTCCCTGAAAGCGGAAGATCCTGACCAGGCCATGCTGAAGTTTATCAGCGGCCTCTCGAGTCTGCTGGAAGGAAAAGACATGCCTTCCACCGTCCGTGAGGGTGATGATGCCAGTATGGGTGAAGAGTCGTTCTCCTTTCTGATGCTGATCATCTGGCTGTTCTTCTACAGCGGTTTGAACAAAAAGTATAACTGGTTGGAAATCAGAAACAATGGTGGCACTGGTTATACTGGTTTTGGAAGAGATCGTACTGGTATGGGTAACACCTATTGGGGCTCCGGTTGGCCGACCGGTCGTGGCGGTGGCTTCGGAGGTGGTTTCGGAGGAGGCGGCTTCGGCGGCGGCTATGGTGGTGGCAGCTTCGGCGGCGGTGGAGCCGGTGGTGGCTGGTAAACGGGAAGTATGCTTTTAACAACAAGATATTATTAATCATTAAAACTATAAGTTTATGAAAGGTTTATTAAAGACAATCATTGGAATCGTTATCGTTATTGTTGTCGTATGTTTCGCCTTCAAAGGCTGCTATAACAACATGGTTGTTGAACAGGAAAAGGCTACTACAGCTTTCGCCAATGTACAGAGTGCTTACCAGCGTCGTGCCGATCTGATACCTAATCTTGTAGAGACAGTGAAAGGTTATGCCAAGCATGAGGAGCAGACGCTCACTGAGGTGGTGAACGCCCGTTCGAAAGCTACACAGATCACCGTTGACCCAGAGAATCTCACACCCGAGAAACTGCAGGAATTCCAGGCTGCACAGGGAGAACTGTCATCAGCCCTCGGAAAGCTGATTGCCATTCAGGAGAACTATCCCGACCTGAAAGCCAATGAGAACTTCAAGGATCTGCAGGTGCAGTTGGAAGGCACGGAGAACCGTATCAACGAGGCACGCAACAAGTATAACACTGCCGTTCAGAGCTACAATACCCTGATCCGTTCATTCCCACAGAACCTCATTGCCGGTTTCTTCAAGTTCGACAAGATGAACAAGTTCGAGGCTGATGCCAGTGCACAGAAAGCACCGGAAGTGAAATTTTAATTAATAATTGACAGTTAATAATTAATAATTCATTAACTATTTTAGAAGGATATTATTCCGAACTAATTTATGGACAACAGTAACCGTTATATGATGCGTGGCGTGAGCGCTGCGAAGGAAGATGTGCACAATGCCATCAAGAATATCGACAAAGGAATCTTCCCCCACGCATTCTGCAAGATCATCCCCGACATCCTCGGGGGTGATCCTGAGTATTGTAACATCATGCATGCCGACGGAGCCGGCACAAAATCCAGCCTTGCCTATATGTACTGGAAAGAGACCGGTGACCTGAGTGTATGGAAAGGCATTGCACAGGATGCATTGATCATGAACACCGATGACCTTCTCTGTGTGGGAGCAACCGACAATATCTTAGTGTCGAGCACCATCGGAAGAAACAAACTGTTGGTGCCCGGAGAGGTGATCTCTGCCATTATCAACGGTACTGACGAGCTGTTGCAGCAGATGCGTGACATGGGTATCGGCATCTATGCCACCGGTGGGGAGACAGCGGATGTGGGTGATCTGGTGAGAACAATCATCGTTGACTCTACCGTGACATGCCGCATGAAACGGAAAGACGTGATCGACAATGCGAATATCCGTCCGGGTGACTGCATCGTGGGACTGGCTTCTTTCGGACAAGCTTCTTACGAGAAACAATATAACGGTGGTATGGGCAGCAACGGCCTTACCTCTGCGCGTCATGATGTCTTTGCGAAATATCTCGCGGAGAAATATCCTGAGAGCTATGACCATGCTGTGCCCGATGAACTGGTATATAGTGGTGGTTACCGATTGGATGATGTCATCAATGAGGTACCTCTTACAGCTGGCCAGCTGGTGCTCTCCCCTACCCGTACCTATGCCCCGGTTATCAAAGTGCTGCTCGACAAGATGCGCCCAGAGATCCATGGAATGGTACATTGCACAGGTGGAGCCCAGACGAAGGTGCTGCATTTCGTGAACGACAACTGCAAGGTTATCAAAGATAACATGTTCCCCATTCCACCGCTCTTCCGCATGATCCAGGAACAGAGTCATACCGACTGGAAAGAGATGTACAAGGTGTTCAACTGCGGTCACCGCATGGAGATATATGTCTCACCGGATCAGGCAGACAAGGTGATAGAGATAGCCAGACAATTCAATATCGACGCCCAGGTTGTCGGTCATATCGAGGAAGGCCCCAAAAGTCTTACGATCCGGTCAGAGTACGGAGAGTTTAACTATTAAAAGCAACCAAGTATCATGAAACGCTTCGCCCTTTTCATATGTATTGGCAGTATTATACTATTGATACTCGGTCTAATCATGGCATGCCACAACTGGGACCAAGATCAATCCTTATGTCACCAAGACCTAACCTTATGGAGTAATGTCCTTCTATGCATCGCCATGCTTTGCACAGCCTTTTCATCATACATATCATACAAGAAATTAAAATAAATGGATAACAACACTATACTTCAGAAACTCGACGGATTAGAGGCTCGTTTCGAGGAAGTGTCAACCCTCATCACCGACCCGGCTGTGATTGCCGACCAACAGCGTTATGTCAAGTTGACAAAAGAATGGAAAGATCTCGGTGACATCATGAATGCCCGTAAGCGATACATCGCCTGTCTCAACTCCATCAAAGAGGCTAAGGATATCTTAGCTAACGAGACAGATCCGGAGATGAAAGAGATGGCTCGTGAAGAGTTGTCTGTCAACGAGGAGTTGCAGCCAAAGATTGAAGAAGAGATAAAGATCCTGCTCATCCCGAAAGATCCCGAGGACGCGAAGAATGTGCAGATGGAGATACGTGCCGGAACAGGTGGCGACGAAGCCTGTCTCTTTGCCGGTGATCTCTTCCAGATGTACAAGCGTTTCTGCGACAGCAAAGGATGGCAGTTGTCGGTTACCGACTTCAATGAGGGTGCTGTAGGTGGATATAAAGAGATTGACTTTGCCGTGAGCGGCGCTGATGTGTATGGCACGCTGAAATACGAATCGGGCGTTCACCGTGTGCAACGTGTTCCCGTGACGGAGAGCAACGGACGTATGCAGACATCCGCTGCTACCGTTGCCGTACTGCCTGAGGCCGATAAGTTTGAGGTGAACATCAACGAGGGCGAGATCAAATGGGATACCTTCCGTTCTTCAGGGGCCGGTGGACAGAATGTCAACAAGGTGGAATCAGGTGTTCGTCTGCGTTATATGTGGAAGAACCCGAATACCGGTGAGACGGAGGAAATACTGATAGAGTGTACGGAGACACGCGACCAACCGAAGAATAAGGAAAGAGCACTGAGCCGACTCTATACCTTTATTTATGACAAGGAGCATCAGAAATATGTGGATGACATTGCCAGTAGAAGGAAGAGTCTGGTGTCTACCGGTGACCGCAGTGCAAAGATACGTACCTACAACTTTCCACAGGGTCGTGTCACCGATCACCGTATCGGATATACCACGCATGACCTGCAGGGGTTCCTCGGTGGCAATATCCAGGATATGATAGATGCCTTAACCGTTGCTGAGAATGCTGAACGAATGAAAGAAGCAGAGCTATGAAAAAATTCTTAGGAGTAACATGGGTTGACTGGGTCTGCATTATCGTAGCAGTCATCAGCGCAGAAATGGCTCAGGAGGCTTTCAAACCCAAAGGCTTCTGGAGTTTTGTTGTGTATATTATCGTATGGGCCATAGCCTTTACAATTAGCTTTTTTATCATTAAACAGATACTGAAATGGACAGGAAAGAACTGATACGACAGATACGGGAGAAACGTACTTTTCTCTGCGTTGGATTGGACACCGACATCAAGAAGATGCCACAACATCTGTTGGCTGGCGATGATCCGATCTTTGACTTCAACAAGGCAATCATCGATGCCACTGCGCCCTACTGTGTGGCTTACAAGCCAAACCTCGCATTCTATGAGGCTTTCGGCATCAAAGGACTGTCGGCATTCGAGAAGACAGTGAGTTATCTGAAAACCCACTACCCCAACCATCTGGTTATTGCAGATGCCAAGCGTGGCGATATCGGGAATACCTCCACGATGTATGCCCGCACTTTCTTTGAAGAGTATGATGTGGATGCCCTTACCGTTGCGCCTTACATGGGGGTTGATTCAGTTACTCCTTTCCTGCAGTATGAAGGCAAATGGGTAATCTTGCTGGCACTCACCAGCAATAAGGGAAGCCTTGACTTCCAGTTGACAGCTGATAAGGATGGGAAACGACTCTTCGAGACAGTTTTGGAAAAATCCCAGGAATGGGGAAACGAGGAGAACATGATGTATGTGGTGGGAGCCACGAGAGGTTCTCTCTTTGAGGATATCCGTAAGATCGTCCCGAATCATTTCCTGCTGGTTCCCGGTGTCGGTGCTCAGGGTGGTTCTCTCGATGAAGTGTGCAGATATGGCATGAACAGCGACTGTGGACTGCTCGTCAACTCCTCACGAGGCATTATCTATGCCAGACAGGATACCGACTTTGCTGAAGCTGCTGCCCGTGAGGCTAAGAAGATTCAGGAACAGATGGCAGAAAAACTGTCGGAACTCTAACGCTCTTGACTATGTACGACGGTAAGATGATCAACGATCCTGTCTTTGGGTTCATCAAAGTACCCCACGGACTGTTGTTGGATATCGTCAACCATCCTCTGATGCAACGTCTCACACGTATCAAACAGTTGGGACTTGCATCAGTGGTATACCCTTCGGCACAACACACCCGCTTCCAGCATTCCATCGGAGCATTCCATCTGATGAGTGAGGCGATCCTGTCGTTGCAGCAGAAGGGCATCTTTATTTTTGACTCTGAGGCAGAGGCTGTATGTGCCGCCATCCTGATGCATGATATCGGTCATGGCCCTTTCTCTCATGTCTTGGAAAACACCTTGATACACGGCATCACCCACGAGGAGATCTCCATGATGATGATGGAACAGATCAACGCTGAGATGAACGGTGCTCTCAACCTGGCTCTGATGATCTACAAAGATGAATACAACAAGAAATTCCTGCATCAGCTGATCAGCAGTCAACTGGATATGGACCGTCTGGATTATCTGCGCAGAGACTCCTTCTTCACGGGTGTTCAGGAGGCAAGCATCGGATCGGCAAGAATCATCAAGTTGCTTGACGTGGTGGACGACCGACTCGTTGTCAACGCCAAAGGTATTTACTCTTTAGAGAATTATCTCACCTCACGCCGACTGATGTACTGGCAGGTGTATCTGCATAAGACGACAGTAGCCTATGAGAAACTCTTGGTGAACTGTCTGCAACGTGCTCATGATCTCGCACAACAGGGAAAGGAAGTTTTCTCGACCCCTGCCCTCCGTTATTTCCTCTATCAGCATGTGGATGCCGCACATTTCATGCAAACGCCTGAAGCACTGCAGCATTATGAGTTGTTAGACGACAGTGATATCTGGAGTGCTATCAAGGTATGGATGCATCATGAGGATAAGATTCTCTCCATATTAGCCTCTAACCTCATCAAGAGAATCCTGTTCAGGATAGAGATCTATGATGAACCGGTACCCGAAGAACGTATCACCGAGATCAAGAAACAGTTGATGGAGAAGTTGGACATCGATGAAGAAGATGTATCTTATTTTGTCAGTGTCAATGAGATTCATAAAGACATGTATAATATCCATGAGGATCATATCGATATTCTTTACGGAGATGGAACGATAAAAGACATATCAGAATCATCGGATTTGCTCAAGAACGTTCTACAATTCCATAAAAATAGCAAAAATTACCTTTGCTATCACCGAATATAAAGATTTATTATTACCTTTGCAGCGTTTATTAATATATATATATGGAATTTACCGCGAAACAAATAGCTGCTTTTGTGCAGGGAACTATAGAAGGTGATGAAAACGCCATCGTTAATTCCTTCTCAAAGATAGAACAAGGAAAAGCGGGAGCTATTTCCTTCTTGTCAAATCCCAAGTATCTCCATTACATTTACGATACAGAATCCACTATTGTCTTACTCAATGCTGACGTGGTTTTGGAAAAACCGGTAAAGGCTACGCTTATCCGTGTCAAGAATGCTTACGAGAGTGTGGCACGTCTGTTGCAGTTGTACGACAGCATGAAACCGAAGAAGCAGGGTATCGACCCGTTGGCATTCATTGCTGAGAGTGCTAAGATCGGAGAAAACTGTTATATCGGAGCCTTTGCCTATGTGGGTGAGAATGTGGAGATTGGTGACAACACTCAGATTTATCCTCATGTAGTGATAGAAGACCGTGTGAAGATCGGTAATGAGTGTCTGTTATATCCTAACGTAAGTATTTATCACGACTGTCGTTTGGGCAATCAGGTAACCATCCACTCCGGTAGTGTTATCGGAGCCGACGGTTTCGGATTTGCCCCGCAGGCAAAGGGTTATGAGAAGATTCCACAGATCGGAAACGTGGTTATCGAAGACTGTGTAGAGATCGGTGCCAACACCTGTGTGGACCGTTCTACGATGGGTAGTACGATCATCCGCAGAGGTGTGAAGCTGGACAACCTCGTTCAGGTAGCTCACAACTGTGAGGTTGGTGAGAATACGGTGATGTCTGCACAGGTAGGTATTGCGGGCAGTACGAAGGTAGGACAATGGTGTATGTTTGGCGGACAGGCAGGTATTGCCGGCCATATCACTGTTGGTGACAAGACATTCCTCGGTGCTCAGTGTGGTTTAAACAGTGGCACAAAAGGTAATGTTCAACTTATCGGTACTCCTGCCATGGATCCCAAAGGATTCTTTAAGTCCTCTGTCATCTTCAAGAAACTACCCGATATGTACAAGCAGTTGGATCAGTTACAGAAAGAGATAGATAATTTAAAAGAACAGCTTTCTAACACACAGAGTGAATAACCCACATGGTTATTATCTCACAAGTATAAAATAATATGATGACGCTGAAACAAAAAACATTAAAAGGCAGTTTCTCACTCTTCGGTAAAGGATTGCATACCGGATTGAGTATCACGGTAACCTTTAACCCGGCTCCTGAGAATACTGGATATAAGATTCAACGAATAGATCTTGAGAATGAGCCCGTGATAGATGCCGTAGCTGATTATGTAACGGAAACCACACGTGGTACAGTACTCGCTAAAGGTGATGTAAGAGTAAGTACTGTGGAACATGGTATGTCAGCACTTTATGCCTTAGGCATAGACAACTGTCTGATACAGGTGAACGGTCCGGAGTTTCCTATCCTCGACGGTTCTGCCAATCCTTACGTTAAGAAGATTGAAGAAGTGGGTATCGCCGAGCAGAATGCCCCGAAAGACTTTTATATCATCCGGCATAAGATTGAGGTGAAAGACGAAGAGAGTGGTTCTTGCATTACCATCCTTCCTGATGAGGATTTCTCCATCACCGCGATGTGCTCTTTCCAATCGAAGTTTATCAGCAGCCAGTTTGCTACACTCGACAATATGGATGACTATGCAAAGGAGATTGCTCCCGCAAGAACCTTTGTGTTTGTCCGTGATATCATCCCCTTGCTGAACGCTAATCTGATCAAAGGTGGTGATATGGACAATGCCATCGTTATCTATGAGCGTCAGTTGTCTCAGGAACAGATGGATAAGTTGACCGACCTGCTGGGTGTTCCACACATGGATGCCAACAAGATCGGTTATGTACAGCATAAACCCTTGGTATGGGATAATGAGTGTACCCGTCATAAACTGCTGGACATCATCGGTGATATGGCCCTTATCGGCAAACCAATCAAAGGACGTATCATTGCCACCCGACCCGGACATACCATCAACAATAAGTTTGCCCGCTTGATACGTAAGGAGATCCGCAAGCACGAAGTCCAGGCTCCTATCTACGATCCCAACGAGACACCTGTGATGGATATCAACAGGATTAAGGAATTGCTCCCCCACCGTTATCCGATGCAGTTTGTTGACAAAGTGATCAAACTCGGTCCTACTTCTATCGTCGGCGTGAAGAATGTTACGGGTAATGAGCCATTCTTCCAGGGCCACTTCCCCGAAGAACCGGTAATGCCCGGAGTGCTGCTCATCGAGGCCATGGCACAATGTGGCGGCCTTCTGGTACTGAACACCGTTGAAGATCCTGAGCGCTGGAGTACATATTTCCTGAAAATCGACAATGTGAAATTCCGTCAGAAGGTTGTTCCCGGTGACACCCTGCTGTTTAAAGTTGACCTGATGGCTCCTCTACGTCATGGTATCAGTTCGATGAAAGGTTATATCTTCGTTGGCGACAATATCGTGGCCGAAGCTACATTCACTGCACAGATTACAAAAAACAAATAGAATAAATATATGAATATTATTGATCCTAGAGCATATGTTCATCCGGAGGCAAAACTGGGCGACGGTAATGTTATCGGTCCTTTCTGCTTTATCGACCGGAACACGGTAATCGGTGATAATAACATCATGCAAAACAGTGTTACCATCAACTACGGTGCCCGCATTGGTAATAACAATGAGATCTTCCCAGGTGCAAGCATCTCCACCAAGCCACAGGATTTGAAATTCCGCGGTGAAGATACGATCTGTGAAGTGGGTGACAACAACAGTATCCGTGAGAATGTCACGATCTCCAGAGGTACTGCCAGTAAAGGCACAACAATCGTGGGCTCCAACAACCTACTGATGGAGAATATGCATATTGCCCATGACTGCGTGATCGGTAATGGATGTATCATCGGTAACTCTACGAAATTTGCCGGCGAGGTGGTGGTTGATGACAATGCCATCATCAGTGCAACCGTTCTCTTCCATCAGTTTATCCGTGTGGGTGGCTATGTGATGATTCAGGGCGGCAGCCGTACCTCACAGGATATTCCTCCGTATATCATTGCCGGAAAGGAGCCTATACGCTATGCCGGTGTCAATCTGGTTGGTTTACGTCGTCGCGGATTCAGCAATGAGACGATACAGAATATCCACGAGGCTTATCGTCTGCTCTACTCCAAGGGATTATTGAAGGAAGGTATCGAAGAGATCAAGAACAACCTCCCACTGACACCCGAAATACAATATATCATTGATTTCGTAGAATCATCCAAGCGCGGTATTATCCGTTGAAATGAATAAAACGCTTATCGTTATACTCGGCCCCACAGGTGTAGGCAAAACTGATGTCTGCCTTCGTGTGGCTGAGTATTTTCGTATACCCATCATCAATGCCGACTCACGACAGATATTCCGTGAGATTCCCATAGGTACTGCAGCCCCTACCCCGGAACAGTTACAACGCGTGAAGCATTACATGGTGGCTAACCATCAGTTGACCGACTACTACAGTGCTTCGATGTATGAACAGGATGTGCTGGAGATCCTTGAAAAGGAATTTCAAAGTCATGACATAGCATTGCTCAGCGGTGGTTCGATGATGTATGTCGATGCGGTATATAAAGGCATCGATGATATCCCCACCGTAGATGATGAGACGAGAGCTTGGATGAAACAAAGGTTTGAGCAAGAAGGACTCGATGCACTTTGTGAAGAACTACGGCAGTTGGATCCCGACTACTATGCCATCGTTGACAAGAAAAACTATCGGCGTGTGATTCACGCACTGGAGATTATTCACTGTAGTGGGAAAACCTATACTTCATTCCGAACCAACACCCATAAAGAGCGTCCTTTCGAAATCCTAAAAATTGGTTTAACGAGAGACCGTAACGAACTGTATGACAGGATAAACAGAAGAGTTGACAAAATGATGGAAGAAGGCCTTTTGGAGGAAGCACGAAGGATGTATCCCCTAAGACAGTTGAATGCTTTGAACACCGTTGGCTATAAAGAACTGTTTAATTATTTCGATGGTATATGGCCGCTGGAAGAGGCTATAGAACGTATCAAAGGGAATACCCGTAGATATTGTCGCAAACAACTTACCTGGTATAAGAACGATGAAGATATTAAGTGGTTTAATCCCGACAATGTTGAAGAAATCATAAAATATATCGAATCATTAACATAATCAATGGGAATAATAATGATATATTCCCATTTTTTTTGTATTTTTGCAGTACGTATCAATAAAACATTATTTCATGAACATACGCGAATCTTGGCTCGGCAAACTACTATCATGGTTTAAAAGTCTTTTTACCTGGTATAAATCACTCTATAAGGGTAAAAGATGGTATACGAAAACAATCGTTGGCTTGATATCACTGATCCTTCTTTTTATCATCTACCTTGGAATGGTAGATGTGAACTTCCTGTGGCTCTTCGGTAAGAGTCCCGGTTTCTTATCGGGTATCAAAGATCCGCAGACGAGTGAGGCATCAGAGATATACAGTGCTGACGGCGTGATGATCGGAAAATATTTCAGCGAGAACCGTACGCCGGTTAAATACGAAGAGGTAAACCCAGCTTTCTGGAAAGCACTCATCGATACCGAAGATGAACGATTCTACAAACATCGAGGTGTAGATGTCATAGGATTGCTCGGCGCTGTCAAAGATGCTGTCCTTCATCATGACGCCCGTGGCGGTTCTACCATCACCCAGCAGTTGGCAAAGAACATGTTCCGTGTACGTACGCAGTATTCTACAGGATTGCTGGGAAAAATTCCCGGTGTGAAGATGCTCATCATGAAAACAAAGGAGTGGATCATTGCCAGCAAACTGGAATATATCTTCACCAAAAAAGAGATCCTTACGATGTATGCCAACACGGTAGATTTCGGTTCTAATGCGTTCGGCATCAAGACGGCCTGCAAGACGTATTTCGATACAACGCCCAAACAGTTGAAGACAGAGCAGGCAGCCGTCCTCGTGGGTATGCTGAAGGCTACGACGTACTACAATCCTATCGTCAATCCGAAGAATTCTGAGAAACGGCGTAATGTCGTTCTGGACAATATGTTATCTCACGGTGATCTGACAAAAGCAGATTGCGACTCACTGAAAAAGATTCCATTATCACTGGAATACAGTGTGGAGACGAACTATGACGGACAAGCACAATATTTCCGTGAGGCAGTGGCTAATTATCTGGATGACTGGTGTAGAGAGAATAACTATGACCTCTATAGCAGCGGTTTGAAAATCTACACCACCATCGATACCCGGATGCAGAAATATGCCGAGGAAGCTGCTACCACCCAGATGAAGATTGTTCAGAACAACTTCGATAATCATTGGGGTAAACAAGAGCCTTGGCAGGATGAGACACATAATGTGATACCTAACTTCATAGAGGGTATTGTCAAGAAACTGCCTGTATATAAACATCTCAGCAAAAAATATCATAATAACCCCGATTCCATCGAATACTATCTCAACCAACCACATACCGTGAAAGTGTTCGACTATGAGAAAGGAACAATAGAGAAAGAGATGTCCACCATGGACTCCATCCGTTATATGGTACGTTTCATGCACTGCTCGTTTGTGGCCCTGGAACCACAGACAGGTTATGTGAAGGCATGGGTAGGTGATATCGACTTCAATTCATGGAAATATGATAAGGTAACAGCCATGCGTCAGCCGGGATCTACCTTCAAACTGTTCGTATATACCGAAGCGATGAACCAAGGACTCACTCCTTGTGATAAACGCAGGGATGAGTATTTCTCTATGGAGGTTTATGACAGTAAGCAAAAGAAGATGGTTCGTTGGACTCCATCGAATGCAGACGGCAGATTCTCGGGTGACTCTATCCCACTGAAAGCGGCATTTGCTAAGAGTATCAACTCTGTGGCTGTACGGTTGGGACAAGAGATGGGTATCAAGAATATCATCGCTACGGCACAGGATATGGGAATTCACAGTAAGTTGGATGATGCTCCTTCTTTAGCGTTGGGTTCATCGGATGTCAACCTGCTGGAAATGGCTGATGCTTACTGCTGTGTGGCTAACGATGGCAAACATATCGATCCTGTTCTCGTCACACATATCATTGACAAGAATGGTAAAGAAGTGTACAGAGCACCACAGGAGGTAAAACAGGTGATCCCCTATAAGAGTGCTTTCCTCATGCAGAAGATGATGATGGGTGGCTTACGGGAACCAGGTGGAACATCCATGAGTCTTAATCATTGGGTGGGTGTCCGCAAGGCATTAGACACAGAGTTCGGTGGAAAGACCGGAACCTCTAACAACCATTCCGATGCTTGGTTTATGTGTATCAGTCCGAATATCGTCTGCGGAGCATGGGTAGGTGGTGAATACCGCTGTATCCATTTCCGTACAGGAGCGCTCGGACAAGGGTCTAAGACAGCATTACCCATCTGTGGCTACTTCCTGGAATCCCTGATGAACGATCCGAATTTCACACAGTATCACGGAAAATTCAAGAAACCATCCGAAGATGATATCGTATCCAGTCTGTACGAATGTTCAAGTTATTATGTTCACGTACGTGACACCTCAGATATCGATTCACTCGACATCATGGATGATGAGATCTTCCTCGATGAAGAAGGTAATCCCATAATCACCGAAGAAAAGGAAGAGAGGACAACTGAACCTAATTCAGAAAAGAAATCAGAAAAGGTAAAGGAACAGACGGTCACGTTTGATGATTTGTAATGGCAGACAAAAGATATGATATCGGCGAGATAGATCTTGACAATCAAGAACTGCAGCAAGCACTGCAGATCATCAACTATACCCGCAGATCGCTGTTTCTGACAGGAAAAGCTGGGTCCGGAAAGTCTACCTTACTGAAATATATCTGTAATACTACGAAGAAAAAATATGTGGTGTTGGCACCTACCGGCATCGCAGCCATTAATGTGGGAGGCGTCACACTACATAGTTTTTTCAAGATACCCTTTCATCCATTATTACCCAACGACAGCAGATTCAGTTCGCGACATATCAGAGAGACACTGAAATACAACAATGAGAAAAAGAAACTGTTGCGCGAACTGGAATTGATCATCATTGATGAGATATCGATGGTACGTGCCGATATCATCGATTTCATCGATAAAATACTACGGGTATACAACCGTAATATGCGTGAGCCCTTCGGGGGAAAGCAACTGTTGCTGGTGGGTGATCTCTATCAACTGGAACCCGTCGTGAAAGAGGAAGACCGCAAACTACTTCAACCCTTCTACCCTTCCAACTATTTCTTCGATGCACATGTCTTTAGAGAATTCCAGCTGGTAAGTATCGAACTGAAGAAGGTGTATCGGCAGAAAGACCCTGTCTTTATCACCATTCTGGATCACGTACGTACCAACAATGTCTCAGCATTGGATCTGCAGATGCTCAATAAGCAAGTGGATCACACACGCTTACAAGAAGATAATCAGTTGGCGATAACCCTCTCTTCCAGAAGAGATACCGTTGATTATATCAACACCCAGGAGTTGGACAAGCTACCGGGTGAACCCACCCTTTTTAAGGGTATTATCACCGATGAGTTTCCAGAGAGTAATCTTCCAACTCCTATAGAACTGTATATCAAACCAGGTGCACAGGTTATCTTTATCAAAAACGATATGGAGAAACGTTGGGTAAACGGTACGTTGGGAGTCGTTGAAGCCATCGATGAAGAATCTTCTATTATCTATGTCATCACAGAAGATGGTGAAGAATACGAGGTAGAACCGGCCCAATGGAGTAATATCCGTTATACCTTCAATGAGAAAGAACAGAAGATCGAGGAAGAAGAAATAGGAATCTATAAACAGTTCCCTATCCGACTGGCGTGGGCCATAACTATTCATAAGAGTCAAGGACTTACCTTCCGCCATGTGAACATTGATCTTACCGGTGGCGTGTTTGCCGGTGGACAGACATATGTAGCACTCAGCCGATGTGTTGCTCTTGAAGGTTTGTCTCTGTCAGAACCAATCCGTAGGGAAGATGTCTTCGTACGTGCAGAGGTAATCAAACATGCACAGCAATACAACAATCAGCAATTCATCCATCAGGCCTTGTCAGAAGGAAAAGCAGACAAAGAATATCATGATGCAATAACAGCCTTCGATAAAGGTGATTACGAGCAGTTTCTGAATCATTTCTTTATTGCCATCCACAGTCGTTACGACATAGAAAAGCCAGCTGCCAAACGACTGATACGAAAGAAACTATCCGTTATCAACCAGTTGAAAAAACAAAAGGAAGAATTGGAGAAAGAAATTGAGCAACAGAAAGATTATCTCGAGCAATTATCCGTGGAGTATATCCTTATGGGCAAGGAGTGTGAACATGAAAAGATGTGGGATGTAGCCATCGCTAATTACAAGAAAGCCTTACAACTACGTCCCGACTCCTTAGAGGCAAAGAAACGCCTAAAAATGCTACGCAAGAAAAAAGGAGAATAGAATATCTGTTCTCCCTTTTCTTTATAGTGTGTAAACGCACCTCATCCAACATTATCAAAACCACGGTTTAGCTATACAAGAACCGTTTGATACTCATCTTTGGTGTCTTCTCAAAGGGTTGCTCGACAAGTTTCACCTTAGCGATCTTACTATAGTTAGGAAGGGATTTATTGGCGGTATTACGTATCAATTCAGGTATACCGTTCCTTGTCTTTTTGTCCATA